>NZ_JAYWVC010000173.1:0-16539 GCF_036281785.1 Streptomyces chiangmaiensis
CCGGCAAACCTTTCCGGCCACAGCACTAGCTAGGGCAACGGCACCTTGTCCACCCGCAGCAATCGGGACGGCCCGGCGCGCAGCAGCCGCGGCGGCAGCAGGGCCAACGGGTCCAGATACGTCTCCCCTCTGCGCAGGCCCCAGTGCAGGCAGCCACCCGGGCAGTGGGCGGTCGGCGGCTCGAGCACGCCCACCACCTCGCCGGGCTCCACCTCGTCGCCCTTGCCGACCGACGCACGAACGGGCTCGTACGTCGTGCGCAGCGGAGGCTCCCCGGTGTCCGCCAGGTCGACGGAACCACGCCCCGTCCCGCCACCCGGCCCGCGAACGCGACCCGGCCCGCGGCCACCGCCCGTACCGGATCCCCGGCCGCCGCCGCCAGGTCCACGCCCCGGTGTCCCGGGCCGTACGGCCCCGCGGGAGGGTCCCAGCCGCGCAGTACCTCGGGGCGCAGCCCCACCGGCCACCCCTGGGCGACGGCCGGCACAGGCTCATCGACGGCCGGTGGTGTCGCCGTGGCGGGATGTCGCCAGGCCGACGTGCCCGCCCATGCCACCGGGGTCAGTACGCTCACCGTCATCCCCAGCAGCACCGCGGACCACGTCCGTGCACATCGTCTCGCTCGCATGGGAGAACCGTCCCGGACCGTGGGCGATCTTGGCCGGATCTGTGGACAACTGCCGGGTTGTGGACAGCGGCGTCATCCGCCGCTCCGCGTGTCCCGTACACTTCTTGTGGCGACCCGGGCCACCGGGTCGACTTCGCACGCCCCGACACCGGGCCCTCACGCAGCCGGTGTCAGCGCTCCTCGGTCCTTTGCGGCACGGCGCATCGCGGGCGTCAGGCGCGAGTGCCATCCGGCGCCCGCGGCACAACCGAGAAAACTCAAGGAGAACGGCCATGGCCGTCGTCACGATGCGGGAGCTGCTGGAGAGCGGCGTCCACTTCGGTCACCAGACCCGTCGCTGGAACCCGAAGATGAAGCGCTTCATCTTCACCGAGCGCAACGGCATCTACATCATCGACCTGCTCCAGTCGCTGTCGTACATCGACCGCGCCTACGAGTTCGTCAAGGAGACCGTCGCCCACGGCGGTACGGTCATGTTCGTCGGTACGAAGAAGCAGGCGCAGGAGGCCATCGCCGAGCAGGCCACCCGTGTCGGCATGCCGTACGTCAACCAGCGCTGGCTGGGCGGCATGCTCACCAACTTCTCGACCGTCTACAAGCGTCTGCAGCGCCTCAAGGAGCTCGAGCAGATCGACTTCGAGGACGTCGCCTCCTCCGGTCTGACCAAGAAGGAGCTCCTGGTCCTCTCCCGCGAGAAGGCCAAGCTGGAGAAGACCCTCGGCGGTATCCGCGAGATGCAGAAGGTCCCGAGTGCCGTCTGGATCGTGGACACCAAGAAGGAGCACATCGCGGTCGGTGAGGCCCGCAAGCTCAACATCCCGGTCGTCGCCATCCTGGACACCAACTGCGACCCCGACGAGGTCGACTACAAGATCCCGGGCAACGACGACGCGATCCGCTCCGTCACCCTGCTCACCCGTGTGATCGCCGACGCCGTCGCCGAGGGCCTCATCGCCCGTTCCGGTGTCGCCGCCGAGGGCAAGGGCGAGAAGGCCGCGGGTGAGCCGCTCGCCGAGTGGGAGCGCGACCTGCTCGAGGGCGAGAAGAAGGCCGAGGAGGCCCCCGCTGCCGAGGCTGCCGCCGAGACGCCGGCCGCTGAGACGCCTGCTGCCGAGGCTGCCGCCGAGACGCCGGCCGCCGAGGGCGAGCAGGCCTGACCTCAGGCCGTTCGGCTGAAGTGAGGGCGGGTGGCGCCGACCGCGCCACCCGCCGTTCACCCGCAGCCCGTAGATCTTCGTAGCCCGTAGATCCTTGGCGGACGCCCGCCCAAAGCCGGGGCGGCCGCCGACTTCGAGACTTCGAACTCCGAGAAGAGATTCACAGATCATGGCGAACTACACCGCCGCCGACGTCAAGAAGCTCCGTGAGCTCACCGGCGCCGGCATGATGGACTGCAAGAAGGCGCTGGACGAGGCCGAGGGCAACGTCGAGAAGGCCGTCGAGGCGCTGCGCATCAAGGGCCAGAAGGGCGTCGCCAAGCGCGAGGGCCGCTCCGCCGAGAACGGCGCCGTGGTCTCCATCATCGCCGACGACAACTCCTCCGGTGTCCTCGTCGAGCTGAAGTGCGAGACGGACTTCGTCGCCAAGGGTGAGAAGTTCCAGGCCGTTGCCCAGGCCATCGCCGAGCACGTCGCCAAGACCTCCCCGGCCGACCTCGAGGCCCTGCTCGCCTCCGAGATCGAGCCCGGCAAGACCGTCCAGGCGTTCGTCGACCAGGCCAACGCCAACCTCGGCGAGAAGATCGTCCTCGACCGCTTCGCGCAGTTCGCCGACGGCTTCGTGACCGCGTACATGCACCGCACCATGCCCGACCTGCCCCCGCAGATCGGTGTCCTCGTCGAGTTCGACAAGCCGAACACCGAGGTCGCCAAGGGCGTCGCTCAGCACATCGCCGCCTTCGCGCCGAAGTACCTCTCCAAGGAGGACGTCCCGGCCGAGGTCGTCGAGTCCGAGCGTCGTATCGCCGAGGAGACCACCCGCGCCGAGGGCAAGCCCGAGGCCGCGATCGCCAAGATCGTCGAGGGTCGACTGAACGGCTTCTTCAAGGACGCCACGCTGCTCGGTCAGCCGTACGCGCTGGACAACAAGAAGTCCGTCCAGAAGGTTCTGGACGAGGCGGGTGTCACCCTGAAGCGCTTCACGCGCATCAAGGTCGGCATCTGAGTCCGTACCGCGATCGCCGGGCGACCCCGATAGGGTCGTAAGCAGTCGTCCGTGCTGTTCGCGTATGCCGTCCCGCACGCACGCGTGACGGACGACAGCAGATCTGACGAGGAGGCCATTGCCGCGCATGGGATGCGAACCACACCCCACCGGCAATGGCCTTCTTCGTATGTGCACCACGAGGAGATCTCCATGACCACCAAGGCCGAGAAGAGCGACGACGGCAAAGTGCGCGGCCGCTTTCTGCTGAAGCTGTCCGGAGAGGCGTTCTCCGGCGGGACCGGACTCGGCGTCGACCCGGACGTGGTGCACGCCATCGCCCGTGAGATCGCGGCCGTGGTGCGCGACGGTTCGCAGATCGCCGTCGTCATCGGCGGCGGCAACTTCTTCCGTGGCGCCGAGCTTCAGCAGCGCGGCATGGACCGTGCCCGCTCCGACTACATGGGCATGCTCGGCACGGTCATGAACTGCCTCGCCCTCCAGGACTTCCTGGAGAAGGAAGGCATCGACTCGCGCGTGCAGACCGCCATCACGATGGGTCAGGTCGCCGAGCCGTACATTCCACTGCGCGCCGTGCGCCACCTGGAGAAGGGCCGCGTGGTCATCTTCGGTGCCGGTATGGGAATGCCGTATTTCTCGACCGATACGACCGCCGCCCAGCGTGCCCTGGAGATCGACGCCGAGGCGCTGCTCATGGGCAAGAACGGTGTGGACGGGGTCTACGACTCCGACCCGAAGACCAACCCCGAGGCCGTCAAGTTCGACTCGCTCAGCTACGGCGAGGTCATCACCCGGGACCTCAAGGTCGCCGACATGACCGCGATCACGCTGTGCCGGGACAACAAGCTGCCCATCCTGGTCTTCGAGCTCCTGACGGAGGGCAATATCGCACGGGCCGTCAAGGGTGAGAAGATCGGCACACTCGTGGGTGACCAAGGCGGCCGGGACTGACCGGCGGGCAGACCCGTCCGGGGTGAACCCCGTCCGGACGACGGACCCTGACCGGGGGATGGACAATGGTCTACCGGTCCGGAACCGTGCAGGAAGAAGACGCGACGCAGCCGGCCGCCGCCCACGGATGCCGGGCCTACTCAAGACACGCAGGAGCAAGTGGTGATCGAAGAGACCCTCCTCGAGGCCGAGGAGAAGATGGAGAAGGCCGTCGTGGTCGCCAAGGAGGACTTCGCCGCGATCCGCACCGGTCGTGCGCACCCGGCGATGTTCAACAAGATCGTGGCGGACTACTACGGCGCACCGACGCCGATCAACCAGCTGGCCTCGTTCTCCGTGCCGGAGCCGCGTATGGCCGTGGTGACGCCGTTCGACAAGAGCGCGTTGCGCAACATCGAGCAGGCGATCCGCGACTCCGACCTGGGCGTCAACCCGAGCAATGACGGCAACATCATCCGTGTGGTGTTCCCCGAGCTCACCGAGGAGCGGCGCCGCGAGTACATCAAGGTCGCCAAGGGCAAGGGCGAGGACGCCAAGGTCGCGATCCGCTCCGTGCGTCGCAAGGCCAAGGACGCCATCGACAAGCTCATCAAGGACGGCGAGGTCGGCGAGGACGAGGGCCGCCGTGCGGAGAAGGAGCTCGACGACACCACCGCGAAGTACGTCGCGCAGGTGGACGAGTTGCTCAAGCACAAGGAAGCGGAGCTGCTCGAAGTCTGATGAACGACTCATCCTGGGGGGCGCCGCCACAGACCGGCTACTGGGGACCCGCCGACCACGGGCCGGCCCACGGCCCCGGCTCGGCGGGTTCCGCGTACGATGCGCATGACGCCCAGCAGACTCGCCCCATGCCCATCGTGCCCGAGGTACCCGCACCCGGCGGAGACCAGGATGACGATCGGGGGGCCGCTCGGGTGAGCGGCCCCTTGTTCCGCGACGAGACGCTGCAGGCGCCGTCCCCCTGGGAGGCACCTGAGAATCCGGAGCCCATGCCCGACGCCCCGCAGCCGGCGCCCGCACCGCAGAAGAAGAGCGCGGGCCGTGACCTGGGCGCGGCCATAGGGGTCGGTGTCGGGCTCGGCATCGTGATCGTCGCGTCGTTGTTCATCGTCAAGGCCGTTTTCGTCGGCGTCGTGGCGGTCGCCGTCGTGGTCGGCCTGTGGGAGTTGACGAAGCGGCTGGAGGAGCGCAAGGGCATCAAAGCGCCTCTCGTACCGCTGGTGGTCGGCGGCGCGGCGATGGTCGTCGCCGGCTATGTACGCGGCGCGGAGGGCGCCTGGGTGGCGATGGCCCTGACGGCGCTCGCGGTTCTGGTCTGGCGCATGACGGAGCCACCGGACGGCTATCTCAAGGACGTCACGGCGGGCCTCTTCGCCGCCTTCTACGTGCCGTTCCTGGCCACGTTCGTCTCCTTGATGCTCACGGCGGAGGACGGTCCGCGCCGCGTCCTGACCTTCCTTCTGCTGACGGTCGTCAGCGACACGGGCGCATACGCGGTCGGCTGGCGCTTCGGCAAGCACAAACTCGCGCCGCGCATCAGCCCCGGCAAGACCCGCGAGGGACTCATCGGTGCGGTCACCTTCGCGATAGTGGCGGGCGCGCTGTGCATGCAGTTCCTGATCGACGGCGGTTCCTGGTGGCAGGGCCTTCTGCTCGGTCTCGCGGTCGCGGCCAGCGCCACACTCGGCGACCTGGGCGAGTCCATGATCAAGCGCGACCTCGGCATCAAGGACATGGGCACCCTGCTGCCGGGACACGGCGGCATCATGGACCGCCTCGACTCGCTCCTGCCGACAGCGCCCGTGGTCTGGTTGCTGCTCGTGCTCTTCGTCGGAACCGGCTGACGGATCGTTCCGTACATCACTGATCCATGTCTTCCGGTCGAGAGGTCCGCCGTCCACGAGGCGGCGGACCTCTCGACCTCGCCGGCAGCCGGCTCGGTCATTCCGGCCATACGTCCGGTCCGTCCCCGCGCCACTCGATCAGGTCCGACGTCTGTGCATCGACGTCCTCGAGTCCCGCCCGTCTCAAGAACTCCTCGACGTCCCGGGGCCCCTGGGCCAGACCGAGGGTCTCCGCATCCACCGTCACTCGGCGGCCGCCGCCCGGCGACGGCGGATGCACCACCACAGGTCGCTTTCGGGACATGTCCACAGGATTTTCCGCCCCTTCCCTGGCATGTGTCCGGGCACCGTGTCACTGCAGCCGCGTGACCGCGGCCGACTTCATGGATCCGAAACGCGGTATCCGTGCGCGATGCGCGCTCGCCGGTGCTTGCCGCCGAAGTGCATCGAGCACCGAGGCCCGCGAGCCGCCGACAGAACGGCCGCGCTCGGTCACGGTCCAGTAGTCGCCCACCAGTCCCGCTCGATCAGCCACGTGCACCGGTCGAGCTGGGCCAGGACCGCCATCGCCTGCCAGATCCCCGCGCGAGGCGCGAAGTGCGGCAGCAGCGCCGAAGGAGACAACCGGGATTCGCTCATATATTCGATTCTAGGTCCTCTGCCTCCCCGGTACCACGGGCCTCCTGGCTCGGCCGGACGCCGACGGGGCGTCCTGGATGCCGGTGGGGTGCCACCCGCTCGCTCGCCCCCGGGGCAGCTGCCCGCGCGGATCCTGGACGTCCCGGACTTGCGGGCGGCATTCCGGCCGGTAGCGTCGACACCAGGCGGGGACCACCGCACGAAGGAGCAGGCGGATGGGCGTGAAGCGCTGGATCGAGGCCTGGCCCGTGTACCGGCAGCTCACCGGGACGGACCTGCTGGGCCGGGGCAAGGCCGCACAGTCGGCCCGCTCGGCCGGGCTCGTCTCCCGTACGGAGAGTGCCGATCGGGTGGCCGGTTCGGTGTGCCCCTACTGCGCCGTGGGCTGCGCGCAGCGCGTCTTTGTCAAGGACGGGAAGGTCGTCCAGATCGAGGGCAACCCGGAGAGCCCCATCTCCCGCGGCCGGCTGTGCCCGAAGGGCTCGGCCAGCAAGCAGCTGGTCACCGGGCCGCAGCGGGAGCAGCGCGTGCTCTACCGCCCGCCGTACGGCACCGCCTGGCAGGAGCTGGACCTGGACGAGGCCATGGACATGGTCGCCGACCGTGTGCTCGACGCGCGACGCAAGGGCTGGCAGGACACCGACGCGGACGGCAGGACGCTGCGCCGCACCATGGGCCTGGCCAGTCTCGGCGGGGCGACGCTGGACAACGAGGAGAACTACCTCATCAAGAAGTTGTTCACCGCCCTCGGCGCCCTGCAGATCGAGAACCAGGCCCGTATTTGACACTCCGCCACGGTTCCCGGTCTGGGAGCCTCGTTCGGACGTGGCGGCGCCACGGACTACCAGCAGGACCTGATCAACTCCGACTGCATCATCATCATGGGCTCCAACATGGCCGAGGCCCATCCGGTCGGGTTCCAGTGGGTCATGGAGGCCAAGGCGCGCGGCGCCAAGGTCTTCCACATCGACCCGCGGTTCACGCGCACGAGCGCGCACGCGGACCAGCACGTCACCATCCGGGCGGGCACCGACATCGCCTTCCTCGGCGGCGTGATCAACCACATCCTCACGCACGACCTCGACTTCCGGGAGTACGTGCGTGCGTACACCAACGCACCCTTCCTGCTGAGCGAGCGATACCAGGACACCGAGGACCTGGACGGGCTGTTCAGCGGCTACGACCCGCAGACCGCGTCCTATGACGCGTCGAGCTGGTCGTACGCGAGCGTCCCCATGGAGGCGCAGCCGGGCCATCACCTCAAGGAGGTGTGCGCCCCGTACCAGCACGGCGCGGGCGGCCCGTTCATCGAGGGTGCGGCGGGCGGCATCGAGGCCGACCCCACGCTGGAGCACCCGCGCTGCGTGTTCCAGGTGCTCAAGCGGCACTTCTCCCGCTACACCCCCGAGATGGTGGAGCGAATCTGCGGCGTGCCGCAGGAGCTGTTCCTCGAGGTGTGCCGGGCCTGGACGGAGAACTCCGGCCGGGAGCGCACCACCGCGCTGGTGTACAGCGTCGGCTGGACCCAGCACTCGGTGGGCGCCCAGTTCATCCGGGCCGGGTCGATCGTCCAGCTGCTGCTGGGCAACATCGGACGACCCGGTGGCGGGATCTTCGCGCTGCGCGGGCACGCCAGCATCCAGGGCTCCACGGACGTGCCCACGCTGTTCAACCTGCTGCCCGGCTACCTGCCGATGCCGGACACCAGCCACGAGAACCTGGCGACGTACCTGGACGGGGTCCGCGGCTGGGGGCAGAAGGGGTTCTGGGGCGCCGCCGACGCCTACATGATCTCGCTGCTCAAGGAGTACTGGGGCGACGCTGCGACGCCGGAGAACGACTACTGCTTCGACTACCTCCCCCGGATCAACGGCGACCACGGTACGTACCGCACCGTGATGGACATGGCCGACGGCGGCAAGGTCTTCGGCTACTTCCTGCTCGGGCAGAACCCCGCGGTCGGCTCGGCGCACGGCCGGCTGCAGCGCCTGGGCATGGCGAACCTCGACTGGCTGGTCGTACGCGACCTCACCATGATCGAGAGCGCCACGTTCTGGAAGGACGCGCCGGAGATCGAGACCGGGGAGATCGTCACTGAGCGGTGCCGCACCGAGGTGTTCTTCTTCCCGGCCGCCTCGCACGTGGAGAAGGCCGGCACCTTCACGCAGACGCAGCGCATGCTCCAGTGGCGCGACCAGGCCGTCGAACCGTCCGGGGACCAGCGGTCGGAGCTGTGGTTCTTCCACCAGCTCGGGGTGCGGCTGAAGGAGAAGCTGGCCGGCTCGACCGACGAGCGCGACCGCCCCGTGCTGGACCTGGCCTGGGACTACGAGACGGAGGGCGACGAGCCGTCCCCGTCGGACGTGCTGCGCCATATCAACGGCATCGACCTGCGAACCGGCCGGACGGTCGACGGCTACCTCGACCTCAAGGCCGACGGCACCACCGTCTGCGGCTGCTGGATCTACAGCGGCGTCTACGCGGGCGAGACCAACCAGTCCCGGCGCCGCACCTCCCGTTTCGAGACGGGCCCGTACGACGCCGAGTGGGGCTGGACGTGGCCCCTCAACCGCCGTGTGCTGTACAACCGCGCCTCCGCCGACCCGCAGGGGCGGCCCTGGAGCGAGCGGAAGAAACTGGTCTGGTGGGACGAGGAGGCCGGTGAGTGGACCGGCCACGACGCCCCCGACTTCGAGAAGAACAAGCCGCCGGACTACAGGGCACCGGAGGGGGCGTCGGGCGTCGAGGCGCTCGACGGCGACGACGCGTTCATCATGATGCGCGACGGCAAGGGCTGGCTGTTCGCCCCGGCCGGACTGGCGGACGGCCCGCTGCCCACGCACTACGAGCCGCACGAGTCGCCGATGCGCAACCTGCTCTACGGCCAGCAGGGCAACCCGGTGCGCAAGGTCTACGGGCGCCCCGACAACCCGTCCAACCCCGCCCCGCCCGAGGCGCACTCCGAGGTGTTCCCGTACGTGTTCACTGCGGCGCGGCTGACTGAGCACCACACGGCGGGCGCGATGAGCCGGCAGCTGCCCTACCTGGCGGAGCTCCAGCCGGAGTTGTTCGTGGAGGTCTCGCCGGAGCTGGCGGCCGAGCGCGGGCTGCGCCATCTGGACTGGGCCCATGTGATCACCAGCAGGACCGCGGTCGACGCGCGCGTGGTGGTGACGGACCGGATGGCGCCGCTGCGCGTCGACGGACGGGTCGTGCACCAGATCTGGATGCCGTACCACTGGGGGCAGACCGGGCTCACCAAGGGCGACGTGGTCAACGATCTGATCGGCGTGGTGGCCGACCCGAATGTGTTCATCCAAGAGAGCAAGGTGCTGACCTGCGACGTGCGGCCCGGGCGGCGTCCGCGGGGGCCGGCCCTGCTCCAGTACGTCGAGGACTACCGCCGCCGGGCCGGCATCACGACGGCGACCGGCACCCGCATAGCGACGGCCGGCGGCCGCGTCGAGCGGGCGCACATCGAACCGGACCGGCCGGAGGAGCCGTCATGACACGGGAGAACAGCTTCTACGGGCCGCTCGCGGACCCCGCAGAGGACGCGGGCCACCGCGACCACCCGCCGCGGATGGGCTTCTTCACGGACACCTCCGTGTGCATCGGCTGCAAGGCGTGCGAGGTGGCCTGCAAGGAGTGGAACGGCATCCCCGAGGACGGTATCGACCTGCTGGGCATGTCCTTCGACAACACCGGCATGCTGGGCGCGAGTTCCTGGCGGCACGTCGCCTTCATCGAGCAGGAGCGCCCGCTCGGCCGGCAGGACGCGGGCCTCGCCGACCTGCCCGTCGGCCCGTCCAGTACCGAGGGGACGGTGGAGGTCGTGGCAGACGCCCTGGAGGTCGCCAAGCGCGGCGGCGGCGACCTCGGCACGGCCCCGGTGGACCTCGGCTTCCCCTCCTTCGAGCTGCCCGGCGCGGGCACGGGCGCGGAGGCCCGTACCGAATTCCGCTGGCTGATGTCCTCCGACGTGTGCAAGCACTGCACGCATGCCGGGTGCCTGGACGTGTGCCCCACCGGCGCCCTGTTCCGCACCGAGTTCGGCACGGTCGTCGTGCAGCCCGACGTCTGCAACGGCTGCGGCTACTGCGTGTCGGGCTGCCCCTACGGCGTCATCGACCGGCGCCCCGACGACGGCCGGGCCTGGAAGTGCACCATGTGCTACGACCGGCTGCGCGACGGGCTGGAACCGGCGTGCGCCAAGGCCTGCCCGACCGACTCCATCCAGTACGGCCCGCTGGACGAGCTGCGCGAGCGCGCCGACCGGCGCCTGGCGGCCCTGCACGAGGCCGGGGTGACCGAGGCCCGGCTCTACGGCCGCGACCCCGAGGACGGTGTGGGCGGCGACGGCGCGTTCTTCCTGCTGCTGGACGACCCCGAGGTGTACGGGCTCCCGCCGGACCCCGTCGTGCCGACCCGCGATCTGATGTCGATGTGGAAGCACGCGGGCGTGGCGGCGTCCGCGCTGCTGGCCGTCTCGACGGCGGTCTTCCTGCGCGGGGGGCGGCGGTGAGCCACGAGCGGGCCGTGCGGCACGGCCGCGGCGGCCGCGACGACGACGGGAGCCGCGAGCGGTCCATGGTGCCGAGGGCGACGTTCCGTTCCTACTACGGGCGTCCGGTCCTCAAGCCGCCGGTGTGGGAGTGGAAGGTCCCCGCGTACCTCTTCACCGGCGGGCTGTCGGCCGGCGCCGCGCTGCTCGCGGCCGGCGCGGACCTGACGGACCGTCCCGAACTGCGCCGGGCGGAACGCATCGGCGGCTTCGCCACCCTGCTCGCGAGCATGTACCTGCTGGTCGCGGACCTCGGCCGGCCCGAGCGCTTCCACCACATGCTGCGGGTCGCCAAGCCGAGTTCGCCGATGTCCGTCGGCACGTGGATCCTCGTCGCGTACGGGCCCGGCAGCGCGCTTGCGGCCACGGCCGAGATGCTGCCCGCCGGTGTGCGCAGCACGCTGCCCGGGCGGCTGCTGCGGCTGGCCGCACGCCCCGCGGGCCTGTCTGCGGCCCTCTTCGCGCCCGGGGTCGCCTCGTACACGGCGGTCCTGCTCTCGCAGACGGCCGTGCCCGCGTGGCACGACGCCCGCCGCGAGCTGCCGTTCGTCTTCACCGGCTCCGCGGCCGCCAGCGCCGCCGGCCTCGGCATGCTGACGGCCCCGGTGGCCGAGGCAGGCCCGGCACGGCGGCTCGGTGTCGTCGGCGCGGCGGCCGAGATCGTCGCGTCCCGGCTCATCGGCCGGCGGCCGGGCCTGGTGACGGAGGCGTACACCACCGGCCGCCCGCACCGTCTGCGCAAGGCGTCCGAATACCTCACCCTGGGCGGCGCAGTCACCGCGCTGACCCTCGCCCGCCGCAGCCGCGGCGCTGCCGCGGTGGGCGGGCTGGCCCTGATGGCGGGCAGTGTCCTGCAGCGCTTCGGCACGTTCGAGGCGGGCGTGACGTCCACGAAGGACCCGGCGTACGTGGTGGAGCCGCAGCGCCGGCGCCTCCAGGCGCGCGACGAGGGCCACGACGGGGAGTGACGCGAGGGTCGGTGTCCGCCCGTACGGTGGCGCATGGCCGCGGTCGCTCGACCGGCCGTCCTGCCGGGCATGCGGGCAGTGGACCGACGTCCCCGCAGAGCCTGTGGGACCCGGGGTGGCGGCCTGTGCTCCCGGCGGCCGTCACCCGGTGTGGCGCACGGCCCCCCAGGTGCCGCGGCCGTAACCTGACGAGGTTTCAGCAGGGTCAGAGCGAGGGGGCAGGAGATGGACCGCGACCACGCCTCCGAACGGGCCTCCGCCGCGCACGCAGTCCCGGACCTGGACGAACGGCGGCGACTGCCGCGCACCGATGTGCTGCTGGCCGATCCCCGACTCGCCGCGGCGGCGGAGCGGCTGGGGAGAGGGCTGGTCAAGGACGTGGTCGCCGGGGCGCAGGCGCGGGCGCGGGCGGGTGAGGTGCCCGTCGGCGCGGTCGCCGATCACGCGGTCGCCGCCCTGCCCGCCACCGCGTGCGCGTTGCGTCCGGTGATCAACGCCACCGGGGTGCTGCTGCACACCAATCTGGGCCGGGCCGCGCTCTCCGCCGCGGCGCGGGAGGCGGTGCTGGCCGCTTCAGGGAC
This sequence comes from Streptomyces chiangmaiensis, assembly GCF_036281785.1. Taxonomy (NCBI): domain Bacteria; kingdom Bacillati; phylum Actinomycetota; class Actinomycetes; order Kitasatosporales; family Streptomycetaceae; genus Streptomyces; species Streptomyces chiangmaiensis. The sequence goes on from NZ_JAYWVC010000173.1 coordinate 12,339, forward strand.
CACCGACGTGGAACTCGACCTCTCCACCGGTGCCCGTTCCCGGCGGGGCCGGTCCGCGCTGGACGCGCTGCTGCGTGCTGTGCCGGCCGCCGAGGCCGCCCACGTGGTCAACAACGGCGCGGCCGCCCTGGTACTGGCCGCCACCGCGCTCGCCCAGGGGCGCGAGATCGTCGTCAGCCGGGGGGAGATGGTCGAAATCGGGGACGGCTTCCGCCTGCCCGACCTGCTGGTCTGCACCGGCGCCCGGCTGCGGGAGGTCGGCACGACCAACCGCACCACGCCCGCCGACTACGCCGCGGCCGTCGGCCCCGACACCGGCTTCGTTCTGAAGGTCCACCCCTCCAACTTCCGCGTCACCGGCTTCACCCGGGAGGCGTCGGTGGCCGAACTGGCCGCGCTCGGCGTGCCTGTGGTGGCGGACATCGGCTCGGGGCTGCTCGCCCCGGAGCCGGTTCTGCCCGAGGAGCCCGACGCGAGGAGTTGGCTGCGCGCCGGGGCGTCCCTGGTCACCGCCAGCGGCGACAAGCTGCTCGGCGGGCCGCAGTGCGGACTCGTGCTGGGCGACGCCGAGCTGGTGCGGCGGCTGGCCCGGCACCCACTGGCCCGCGCGCTGCGCGTGGACAAGCTGACACTCGCGGCCCTGGAGGCGACTGTGCGCGGCCCCGCCACTCCGACCCGGAGCGCACTGCACGCCGATCCCGCGCGGCTGCTGCAGCGCGCCGAACGCCTCGCGGCGGAGCTGCGCGCGGACGGGATCGACAGCCGCGTCGTCGGCACCGATGCGGTGGTCGGCGGGGGCGGCGCGCCGGGCGTGACGCTGCCGAGCGCGGCCGTCTCGCTGCCCGCCGGGTATGCCGCCCCGCTGCGGGACGCGGACCCCGCCGTGATGGCCCGCGTCGAGGAGGGCCGCTGCCTGCTGGACCTGCGTGCGGTGCCGGAGGACGCCGACGCGCGCCTCGCCGCGGCGGTGCGCCGGGCCGTGGCCCCGCACAAGGCGGCGGCCGCGCCGGGAACGGGGGCCTGACCGTGCACGTCGTCGCCACCGCGGGCCACGTCGATCACGGCAAGTCGGCGCTGCTGCGCGCACTGACCGGGATGGAGCCCGACCGCTGGGAGGAGGAGCGGCGCCGGGGCATGACGCTCGACCTCGGCTTCGTGTGGACACGGCTGCCCGGCGTGGGCGACCTCGCCTTTGTGGACGTACCAGGGCACGAGCGCCTGGTGGGCAACATGCTGGCGGGTGTGGGCCCGGTCCCCGCCGTCCTCTTCGTCGTCGCCGCCGACCGGGGCTGGCAGCCGCAGTCCGAGGAGCACCTGGCCGTCCTGGACGCCCTCGGGGTGCGGCACGGCGTGCTCGCCGTCTCCCGCTGCGACCTCGCCGACCCGGAAGCGGCCCGCGATCAGGCACTCGCCCGGATCGCCGAGTCCTCCCTCGGAAAGGTGCCGGCCGTGGCCGTCAGCGCGGTGACCGGCGCCGGCCTCGACACACTCCGTACGGCCCTGGTCCGGCTGGCCGGCGAGCTGCCGGAGCCTGACCGCGACGCGGACGTACGGCTGTGGGTGGACCGCGTGTTCACGGTGCGGGGCCGCGGCACCGTCGTCACCGGCACTCTCGGCGCGGGCACCGTGCGCGTCGGAGACCGGCTCCGACGCGCCCATGACGGCGAGGTGTTGCGGGTGCGCGGCCTGGAGTCCCTGAAGCAGCCGCGGGAGGAGGCCGGCGCGATCGCCCGGGTGGCGGTCAATGTGACCGGGCCCGGCGCCGCGAGCCTGCGGCGCGGGGACGCGCTGCTCACCCCGGACTGCTGGCTGACGACCGACACCGTGGACGTACGGCTGCGCGGCGATCCGGCCCGCGACCTGCCGCGTGAACTGATGCTCCACGTGGGCACCGCCGCGGTGCCGGTGACGGTCCGTCCGCTCGGCGAGGACACCGCGCGGCTGCGGACGGCCGTACCGCTCCCGCTGCGGGTCGGCGACGCCGCGCTGCTGCGCGACCCCGGGCGGCACCGCGTACCGGCGGGGATCACCGTGCTCGACGTCCGTCCACCGCGCCTGACCCGGCGCGGCGCCGCGGCCGCCCGTGACCGGGAGCTGCGGGCGGCGCCGGGGGCGGCCGACGAGGCCGGGGAGCTGCGCCGCCGCGGTCTGGTCCGCCGCTCGGAGCTGATCGCCATGGGGGTGCGGCCGGTGGCCGATCCCGTCGCCGGGGAATGGCTGGCGGATCCGGTGCACTGGGAGGAGCTGCGCGAGCGGCTCGGCCGCGTGGTCGAGGAGCACGCCGCCCGCAACCCGCTGGAGCCCGGCATGCCCCTGGAGACGGCCCGGCAGGCGCTCGGACTGCCCGAACGCGCCCTCGTCGAGGCGCTGTTGGAGCGGTCGCCGGGACTGCGCCACAGCGAGGGCCGGCTCTACGGCAGCCACGCCCGTCCCGCGCTCCCGGCCCATGCCGAGGCCGCCGTCGAGGCGGTCCGCGCCGATCTCGCCCGCGCGCCGTTCCGTGCGCCGGAGGCCGAACGGCTGCGGGAACTCGGCCTGACGCCCAAGCTGCTGGCGGCCGCCGAGGCGGCGGGGGAACTGCTGCGGATCGGCGAGGGCATCGTGCTGCTGCCGGGGGCGGACGCGCGGGCCGCAGCCGCGCTGGCGCGGCTGGCGCAGCCGTTCACCGCGAGTCAGGCGCGCCGGGCGCTGGACACCACGCGCCGGGTCGTCATCCCGCTGCTGGAGTACCTGGACCAGCACGGTCGCACCGTGCGCGTGGACGGCGCGCTGCGCCGCTGCCGCGTAACGGGCCCGGGCGATGAGTGACGCGGACGGGACGGGCCGGCCGGCGGAGACGGACGGGAATCGAACCCGCCTGCCCGAGTTGCTCGGGCACCTCGGCTTTGAAGACCGGGAGGGCCACCAGGCTCCCTTACGTCTCCCCGCAGGCCGTCACCGCGGGCTCGCCTCGGCCACGCGCCCATCGAACTCGCGCCCCCGGAGCGTGTCAACGCGCCACACGGCGCTCCCTCCCAGGTGAAAGGACCAGGACGGCCATGACGGATACGGAGACCGGCGTCCGGCAGGAGATCGTGCGCCTCACGCAGTACGCGCACGGCGGCGGCTGCGCCTGCAAGATCCCCCCGGGGGAACTGGAGGAGATCCTGGCCGGGCTGGCGCCTCCTGGAGCGGGCAGCGGCGCGTCAGGCGATCTGCTCGTGGGCCTCGACACCGGCGACGACGCGGCCGTCGTCCGGATGCCGGGCGGCCCCGGCGCGCCCGTCGTCGTCACCACCGCGGACTTCTTCACCCCGGTCGTGGACGACCCGTACGACTGGGGCCGTATCGCCGCCGCCAACGCGCTCTCCGACGTCTACGCGATGGGCGGCACACCGCTCGTGGCGGTCAACCTGCTGTGCTGGCCGCGCGACGTGCTGCCGTTCGACCTGGCACGGGAGGTGCTGCGCGGCGGGCTGGACGTCGCCACGTCGGCGGGGTGCGTGGTGGCGGGCGGTCACAGCGTCGACGACCCCGAACCCAAGTACGGCATGGCCGTGACCGGTACCGCCGACCCGGCGCGCCTGCTGCGCAACGACGCCGGGCGGCCGGGAATGCCGCTGTCGCTGACCAAGCCGCTGGGCCTGGGGGTGCTCAACAACCGGCACAAGACGACCGGCGAAGTCTTTTCGCAGGCGGTGGAGACGATGGCCGCGCTCAACCGTGACGCGTCGCGGGCCGCGCTGGCGGCGGGCGCGGTCTGCGCCACCGACGTCACCGGCTTCGGCCTGCTGGGCCACCTGTACAAGCTGGCGTGCGCCTCGGGGGTGACCGCCGTCGTCGACCCCGCCGCGGTCCCCTTCCTCGACGGCGCGTGGGACGCCGCCTGCGCCGGGCACATCAGCGGCGGCACCCGCCGCAACCTCGAATGGGTCGCCCCACACACGGAGTTCGGCCGCACCGACGAACTGACCCGGCTCCTCCTCGCCGACGCCCAGACCTCCGGTGGCCTCCTCGTCGCCGGCGAGGTGCCGGGCGCCCCGGTGATCGGGGAACTCGTGCCGGCAGGACCGCACCGGCTGGTCGTCACCTGACGCGGGTGACCCTTGGGGCCGACGCCAAATTGCTCTGCGGGGCGGCGGACATCGGCATGCGATTCGGGATCAGCGCTGAGAAGAGCAGACCTCGGCGCGCTGCGGCGACTCCGGCACCACCAACGCGG
>NZ_JAYWVC010000174.1:0-16475 GCF_036281785.1 Streptomyces chiangmaiensis
GCAGCTGACGCTCGCGGAATTCATCGTCTCGGGTGCGTACGGCCGTCATGTGCGCTCGATGCGGCAGCGCTACCGGCGTCGCCGCGATGAGCTGGTCACTGCCCTGCGCCAGAGGGCTCCCGGCATTCGTGTGGCCGGCATGGCGGCAGGACTGCAGGCGGTCCTCGAGCTTCCGCGGGGAACGGAGAGTTCGGTGGTCCAGGCGGCGGCTCGGCAAGGGCTGGCGGTCAGGGGGTTGACGCAGTTCGGCTATGAAGTGGCGGACTGTGGGTGGCAGTTTCCCGAGCGGGACGCCCTGGTGGTCAACTACGCGGCGCCCTCGGACAGTGCGTGGGCGGGCGCACTGGACGCGCTGTGCAGGGTGATGCCCTAGTCGTATTGCCGTGCGAGGTTGGGGACGCGGCTGGCGGGTGGTTGGCCCTTCAGCGCGGTGTGTCTGTGGTGGTGATTGTAGGTGTGCAGCCATTGCGGGAATGCGTCGCGTCGTTCCTGTTCGGAGCGGTAGGGGCGGGCGTAGGCCCATTCGTCGAGCAGGGTGCGGTTGAGGCGTTCGACCTTGTCGTTGGTCTGGGGCCGGTAGGGCCGGGCTCGCTTGTGGGTGATCCCGGCCGCTGTCAGGGCATCCCGCCACAGGCGGGACCTGTAGCAGGAGCCGTTGTCGGTCAGGAAGCGTTCGATGCCGATCCCGGCCGAGGTGAAGAACGCCTGGGCCCGGGTCCAGAAGGCGGTGGCGGTCTCCCAGCGAACTCGTGTGCTTTCCCGCAGGCGGGGTCAGGAGGATGCGGGGTGATCCGCGTGGAGGACCCGGCGGAGATCCGCCGGATGCATCGGGTGGAGGGGTTGCCGGCACGGGCGGTGGCCTGGCAGCTGGGGATCTCCAGGAACACCGTGTTGTGGGTTTCGGCCTCGGACCGGCCGCCGCAGTACCGGCGGAAGCCGAAGGCGTGGACGTCATCGCGGACGTCCCGGCGAATCCGACGCCGGAGGTGATGCAGGAGGGCGGTCGGGCAAGGCTCGCACGGCAACCCGCCTGTCGGTTCCCAACCCGGAACCATGCTCGTGGTGCGGCGCGCGATCAGCGGGTGGATGCCGAGTTCGCGCACCAGGTGCCGCTACGTGTCGTGGTCGTAGCCGCGGGGCACGGCACGAAAAGAGCTGGCAGATCCGAAACGGACATGCGGGGTCTGTCCTGTCCATGTGGCGGTGGTGTACGCAATCAATGACAGAACGGATCGGCAATGTGTGACAGGGGCGCGAGCATCCGAGGTGCTGTTCCACCGTGGCAAACCGGTTCCTCGTGTGCCCGTGATGCCGTCCTGGTCCCGTCCGCGGGTGGTGCCGGGCACGGGGCGTTTTGGCCGTCGGACTGGACAGTGCCGGGCTCCACGGGCCCGGGGACGTGTGGTTCTTCTCCTTGCGATGCCCGGCGGGGTGTGTCATGTCGTCCCAGGATGCGCGGCAAGCGGCGAACGGCACGGTGGGGGCGAACGGCACGGTGTGGCCGCATCGGCATCGCCGCTGCCGGCAGCGCGGGAGGACGCCGAGCCCCGTCCCGCGAGTCGTCACAGGGCGTCACTTCCGGATACGTTGACCGTACACACCCCGCCCGGAACGCCGTTGGGCGCATCGGCGCCGCCGGCACGGGGCCGGGTCAGCGGCCGGGACAGGGACCGGCGAGCGGCTGACCGGCGCGGATGAGGAATCCGGCCGCTGCAGCGCTCCATCCGGCGCTTCTACTTCGACGCACACCCACGTCGACGCACACCCTCGTTGACACACACCGCCGAGGCGTGTTCGGCCCCGGCCCGGCGGCGTCGTGTCTGTCGTGCGCATGGTCGCCTCCCCTGTTGATCGAATCGTGACCAAGGGCGCATTGCCGTAACGGGCGCGAAATGATCTAATCCTTGACGGTTTCATTTGATCGTTCAAATTTCCTAAGTGTGGTCACTTGTCGCCCGGCGCAGTCCATGTGCGACGCTGCCACACCCGCGAGATGCGGATCATGCAGCCGGGGCCCGGACGACGTGGCATCGGGGATGAACAAGGAGTTTTTCAATGAAATTTACGAGAGCGGCCTGTGCAGTTGCGGCCTCGTTGGCGAGTGTGGCCCTTGTCGCAGGTTGCTCCGGCAGCACCCCCGGCGACAGCGCGGCCGGCGCGGACGGGACTGGTCCGTTCACCCTTGTGATCGGCAAGGACACCTCGGGCAAACTGCAGAGCAAGGTGATTGACCTCTGGAACAAGGAACACCCTGACGCCAAGGCGAAGGTGATCGAACTGCCGGCGTCCGCCGACGAGCAGCGAGCCGCGATCGTCCAGAACTTCCAGGCTCACAGCGACCGGTTTGATGCGATCTCCGCCGACGTCGTGTGGACCTCCGAGTTCGCCGCCCGGGGCTGGATCCAGAAGATCGACCCTTCCGGTCTGCCGATCAAGGACATGCTGCCCGCTGCGGTCAAGACGGCCCAGTACAAGGGCGACCTCTACGGTGCCCCCATCACCTCGGCAGGTGCTCTGCTCTTCTATCGCAAGGACCTGATCAGCAAGCCGCCGACCACCTGGAAGGACCTGATCGACGACTGCCGGATCGCCAAGCAGCACAACATGGGCTGTTACGCCGGTCAGTTCGCCAAGTACGAGGGATTGACGGTCAACGCGACCGAGGCGATCAACTCGGCAGGCGGTTCCGTCTACGGTTCCGACGGATCGGTCACCGTCGACTCGCCCCAGGCCAAAGCCGGCCTTGACTTCCTGGTGAACGGCTTCAAGCAGGGCTACATCCCCAAGTCCGCCATCACGTATCAGGAGGAGGACGCCCGGCGGGCCTTCCAGCAGGGCAAGCTGCTCTTCCTGCGTAACTGGCCGTATGTGTACAGCCTCGCCAACGCCGGCGGAAGCGACTCCGTCATCAAGGGCAAGTTCGGCATGGCGCCGCTGCCCGGTGCGAACGGAGTGGGCAGCACGACCCTCGGTGGCAACAACCTGGTCCTGAGCAGCTACTCCAAGCACAAGAAGTCCGTCGAACAGTTCATGGCCTTCATGGAGAGCCCGGCGGTCCAGCGGGTCGAGGTGGAGGACCTGTCCAACTCGCCCGTGCTGACGGACCTGTACACGGACAAGAAGCTGGTGGCCGAGAACCCCTACCTGCCCATCCTCAAGGAGGGCCTGCTGCACGGTGCTCCGCGGCCTCAGGTGCCCGCATACGACGAGACGAGTCTGCGGATCCAGACCCACGTCTACGACGCGCTGACGGGGAAGAAGGACACGGCTGCCGCGCTCAAGGAGCTTGCTGCCGACCTCCGCAAGATTCCCGCCAACTGATCCACCCGTACTGAAGCCTGAAGGAGGTTCCGCCCATGACCACCACGAGTAAGGTGCGCGCATCCGGGTTGCCGGGTGCGCCGCCGCTACCGAAGCGTCACAAAGGTGGTGGAACATGGGCGGCCTGGTACCTGGTTGCCCCGGCCCTGCTGCTGCTTGCGGCGGTGATCGGCTACCCGCTCGTCAAGGCCATCTACCTGTCGCTGTTCAGCGACACCATCGGCGGAACGTCCGAGTTCATCGGCTTGGGCAACTACCGCACGGCACTCACCGGTGACGGCGCCGGCGACTTCTGGTCGGCGCTGAGAGTGACCGGGCTGTTCACGTTCTTCTCCGTGGCGCTGGAGGTGGCGATCGGTCTTGCCATGGCGCTGGTCATGCACCGAGCCTTCCGCGGTCGGGGACTGGTGCGCGCCAGCGTTCTCGTGCCGTGGGCGATCCCCACCGCCGTGACCAGTGTGCTGTGGCGCTGGATGCTCCAGCCCGAAGGCATCGTGAACCACCTGACCGGGGGCAGCACCTTGTGGACGGGCAGTCAGTGGCCGTCCCGCGCGGCGATCGTCATCGCGGACACCTGGAAGACGTCCCCGTTCCTCGCTCTGCTCATCCTTGCCGGACTGCAGCTGATCCCCGACGAGCTCTACGAGGCCGCGCGGGTTGACGGCGCCGGAGCCTGGCGCCGATTCCGCAGCGTCACACTGCCGCTTCTGATGCCGTCGCTCATGGTGGCGGTCCTCTTCCGGCTGCTCGACGCCCTGCGCATCTACGACCTGCCCCAGCTCCTGACCGGTGGCGCCAACGGCACGACGACCCTTTCGATGCTCGTCGTGCAGTCCTCCATCCAGCAGACCAAGTTCGGCTACGGTTCCGCGCTGTCGACGCTCACGTTCCTGATCATCTTCGGCGTGGCACTGGTCTTCATCCGGTTCATGGGGACCAGCCTGCTGCCGGCCGACGACGAAGAAGGGCGTACCGCCTGATGGCCACGACTGTCCACTCCCACCGCAGGCCCGTTGGGGTCCGCAGCGGCAGGCCCATGACCGCCCGCAGGCCGCCGTCACGAGTTGTCCGGCGCCGCCTCGCCACCGTGGGCACGGTCCTGAGCGTCCTCGGCATCGTGGTGTTCTGCATCGCGCCGTTCTACTGGATGATCGTCTCCAGCCTCAAGGGGCCGAACGACATCTTCAACAACGACCTGTGGCCGTCGGCCCCGACGCTGGTGAACTACCGGGCCGTCTTCAGCGGCGAGAACAACTTCTCCTATGCGCTACGCAACAGCGTCGTGATCGCAGGCACCACCACGCTGTTCGCCATGGTCATCGGCGTCATCTCCGCTTACGCCTTCGCCAGACTCCACTTCCGCGGCAAGCGGTTGGCGCTCGGTGCTGTCCTTGCAGCCTCGATGTTCCCCGGGGTGGCGCTGCTCACGCCGCTGTTCCAGCAGTTCAGCAACTGGGGGTGGATCGACCAGTACCAGTCGGTCGTCATCCCGGACATCAGCTTCGCCCTGCCGCTGGCGATCTGGGTCCTGTCCAGTTTCTTCCGGGAGCTGCCCTGGGGCCTGGAGGAATCGGCCATGGTGGACGGCGCCTCCAAGGGCCAGGCATTCCGCCTGGTCATCCTGCCGCTGGCCGCCCCGGGCATCTTCACCAGCGCGCTGCTGGTGTTCATCTCCGTGTGGAACGAGTTCCTCATCGCGAACGCCATGACGCTCACGCCGGCCGCGCAGCCGGTCACGGTGGCCATCGCGAAGTTCACCGGAAGCTCCCAGTACCAGCAGCCGTTCAGTACGCAGATGGCGGCCGGCGTCGTGGTCACGGTCCCGCTGGTCATCCTGGTCTGGATCCTGCAACGCCGCATCGTGTCCGGGCTGACCGCCGGGGCACTGAAGGGCTGAGCAGGCCGTGTGCCCCACCGGCCGTGCCCGGCCGATGCACACCCCAGGGGCGTTTCGCCCATGCCTGTCGCAGGCTTCACGGTCGCAAGCGGGCGGGCCGGTACGTGCACGGCCCGTCCGATGCCCTCCTTGAGGGTGCACCCGCAGCCTGCGGCACCCGGCTCTCAGGCTGCGGCTGCGCCCCGGTCGCAGCCGATGGCGCGGCAGCAACGCTGCACGAAACGCCGAACGTCACGCTGCAGTCATCGGTGCTGCCGCGGCCTCAGCCCGGTGGGCGGGGCTCCCTGCGACGGCCCCGGCGCCGTGACCACACCAGCCACAGGAAGATCATCTCACCCGTAACCAGCAGTTACCGGACACCCCTTAAGGTTGACAGGTCGAAAGGCATGGACCGCAGCACCAGCCGAGCTGAGAGCCCGTAGTCGATTTTCCCTACCTGAAAGGCGGCATGGTGGCACACCGACGGACAACGACCCCGACGATGGCCGAGGTTGCACGCGCTGCCCACGTCTCCCTTCAAACCGTGTCCAACGCGCTCAACGCACCCGAACGTGTCCGCGCGGACACCCTGGCCCGTGTCCTGGCCGCCATCGACAAACTCGGGTACCAGCCGAACCAGGTGGCGCGCTCCCTGCGCACCCGGCGCACCCGGCATATCGGCTACCGCCTCGACCCCGACCGATCCGACACCGCCAGCGTCCTGCAGGACCGGTTCCTGCACGCCCTCACCACCGCCGCCGAGTCCGCAGGCCACCGGGTACTGCTCTTCAGCTCGGGCGGCATCAGCGCCGAACTCACCTGCTACGAGGACATGCTCCGCACCGGCAGCGTCGACGGGTTCGTGCTGTCAGGCATCGACCCGGGCGATCCGCGCCCCGCCTGGCTCGCCGAACGCGGCGCTGCCTTCGCCTGCTTCGGACGCCCCGACCCCGACAGCAACTACCTGTGGGTCGACGTCGACGGAGCCGCCGGCACGCAGGCCGCCGTCGACCACCTGGTGGCAGCCGGCCACCGCGAGATCGGGTTCCTCGGCTGGTCCAGCACCTCCGGCCCCGGCGAACAGCGACGACGCGGCTGGCTACGCGCCCTCCAGCGCCACGGACTGCGCCCCGACCATCACATCACCGCCCTGGACACCCTCCAGGACGGCACACGCGCCGCGCTGGAGCTCCTCGGCAGGGCCCCCACGATCACGGCGATCGTCGCCGCCAGCGACACCTTCGCCCTGGGCTGCTACGCGGCGGCCCGCAGCGTCGGCCGGGAAATCGGCCGGGAACTGGCCGTGATCGGTGTGGACGACTCCCCGACCGCCTCCCTCGTCACGCCCGCGCTGACCAGCGTCCGGCAGCCCCTGGAGGAGGTGGCGAAGGAGGTCATGAGCCTGCTGGTCGCCAAGCTGAAGGACCAGCGTGTGCAGCACAACGGCATTGTCCTCGCCCCCTCCTTGATGATCCGGGAAAGCGCCTGACCGTCAAGGCCGCAGCAGTCGGCGGCGAAGGCCCTCACACACCGCGGCGCGCCAGGCACAGCGGGCAACTCCTGGCGGCCGGTGAGGGCTTCAGCCACCAGGAGCCCGGCGCGGCCTTGTGTCAGCAGGTGGGGTCGACGATCCACCACGCAGCCGTGTTGGCGTCCAGCTTCCCCTCGTCGCACGGCTGACTGGACAGCAGGAGCCTGCCCTTGACGGGCGCCGGCACCGGCGCGTCGGTGAAGTTCACCGCGCACACGAATCCCTCACCGCGGGCGAAGACCAGGACCCCGTCGTCGTCCGTGAGCCAGCGCAGCCGGGGGTCGCGCAGCCCCGGCACGGAGCGCCGCAGCTGCAGGCCGTCCTGGTAGACGTGCCAGGGCGACCCTCCGTCGGCACGCAGGAGTTCCACGGTGTAGCGGTCGAACCAGTCGGGTTGCGGCAGCCAGGTCCGGTCCGCCTCGGCGTCGGTGAAACCGAACGGCGGCTTGGCACCGCTCCAGGGCAGCGGTACACGGCAGCCGTCCCGGCCTGCCTCCGGCCTGCCGGTCGCAGCGACGATGGGATCGGTCAGGGCATGCAGGGGAAGGTCGGTGACCTCCGGCAGCCCGAGTTCCTCGCCCTGGTACAGGTAGGCGCTTCCGGGCAGGGCGAGCATCAGCAGGGCTGCCGCGAGCGCCCGTGCGGCACCGCGGTCGAGGTCCGGTTCCTGCCCCGGCAGGCCGTTGCTGCTGTACCGGGTGACGGTGCGCTGCTGGTCGTGGTTGTTCAGTACCCAGGTGACGGGAACGCCGCTGGAGGCGATGTCGCGCAGCGCGGCCTCGATCCGCTGCCGGAACTCCGCCGCGTCCCACCGGGCGTTCAACAGATCGAAGTAGAACGCCTGGTGGAGTTCGTCAGGACGCAGATACAGCGCCTGGTCGGCGGGGGTGGGAACCGCGACCTCACCCACCAGCGTGCGCTGCCTGCCGTCACGAGCCTCGTACTCCTCGCAGATCGCCCTCCACCGCTGCCAGACGGTGTGGACCTCGGGCTGGTTCCAGGCCAGGGGGTTGATCGCGTCCCGGGCGTTCTCGTCCGCGGTCGGATCGGGGGAGTCGGGGAGCTCGGGATGCTTGAACAGGCCCACCGCGACGTCGATCCGGAAACCGTCCACCCCGCGGTCGAGCCAGAAGCGCACGACCTCGTCGAAGAAGTCGGCGACTTCGGGAGTGCGCCAGTTCCAGTCCGGCTGGTGCGGGGTGAACATGTGCAGGTACCACTGGCCGGGCCGGCCGTCGGGCTCCACCACCCTGGTCCAGGCCGGGCCACCGAACATCGCCCGCCAGTTGTTGGGCGGCAGGCTCCCGTCCGCGCCACGTCCCTCGGCGAAATGAAACCAGCGGCGAGCCTGACTCCCCGGACCGGCCGCCAGTGCCTCCTGGAACCGCGGATGCTCGCTGGAGCAGTGGTTGGGGACGATGTCGAGGACCACCTTCAGCCCCAACTGATGCGCCTCACCGACCAGCAGATCGAACTCGTTCAGATCTCCGAAGAGCGGGTCGATGGCGCAGTAGTCGGACACGTCGTAACCGTGGTCACGCTGCGGAGAGGGAAAACACGGGCTGAGCCAGAACCCGTCCACGCCGAGCGTCGACAGGTAGCCCAGGCCCGAGCGGGCGCCACGCAGGTCGCCCACGCCGTCTCCGTTCCCGTCACGAAAACTGCGTAGGTACACCTGGTACATCACGGCATCATGCCACCAGGGCGCGGGCGGGATCGCCATCGGGTCGTGCCTTTCACGAAGCCGGCGGGCGCCGGCGACCTCCAAGACAGCGCAGCGCTGCCCCGGTACACGGGTTTCGGTGCCTCGGCCACCGGTGCGCGCACCGGTCACCGGCAGGGGAAGTCCCTGCGGACGCCCGGCGGGCACCGCGAACACGAGGTAGCGCCGTGGCCAATGAAAATCCCTCCGCACGAACCCGGTGTGCCGGAGTGCGGGGGGACCTTGCTGCGGACAGCGGTGCGAGGACGACTCATGATTGGCGTCCGCCACGGCTGTCGTGATTTGATCGTTCAAAAGTCACGGCGTGAGAAGAAAAGCACCCCGCCGAAATCAGTGTCAAGGCACCCCCCTTGGCCCGCCCGTGGGGGCGCTGCCAGGAAGGCTTACCGCGAAGGAGAATCCGTGACGGACTGGACCCCTCAGCCCTTCATCCAGAACGCGATCGTCTGCCTGCAGGCTCCGCTGCTGGTGCTGTCCACGCCGGACGGCCAGCTGCGCGCCGGCGCGGCAGGGTTCTTCGCGTCCGACACCCGGTGGGTCAGCCGTCTCGTCCTCACCATCGACGGAGCCGAACCCGAAGCCATCCACTCCGAGCTCCTCGACACGCACAGGGCCCGCTTCGTCGCGGTACGGCGCAGCGCGTACGACCCGACCCCGGATGCCGCCGTGAGCGTCGAACGGCTGCGCAGCGCCCAGCAGGACGGCTTCGAGCAGATCACCGTCAGCAACCACGGGCGGACCCCCGTCGTTCTGCCGCTGCGGCTGGAAACCGGATGTGATCTGGCGAACATCTCCACCGTCAAATCGGGACGGACTCCTGCCGCACTGCCCGCTGAGAACACCGGAAGCGGCCTGTCCTGGACCCACCCGCACACCGGCGTGTCGGTGACGCTCACCCCCAGCAACACCCCGGACCGGATCGACCCCGCGACCGGCGCCCTGGAGTGGACCGTCGACCTGGCGCCCGGCCAGAGCTGGACGGTTTCCCTCGCTCTTGTCGCCGACGGGGTCGCGGACGCACCGGCCGTGGTGGCGGCGCCGTCCACCGACCGCAGACCCTGGTCGGACATCCAGGTACGGTGCGCCGACCGGCGCATGTCCTTGCTGCTCGATCGCAGCCTGGCCGACCTCCAGGGCCTGCTGCTGAGCGACCCGCAGTACCCGGCGGACCGCTTCCTCGCCGCCGGGGCACCCTGGTATCTCACGCTCTTCGGCCGGGACTCCCTGTGGGCAGCTCGGATGATGCTGCCGCTGGGAACCGAACTGGCCGCAAGCACCCTGCGAACCCTCGCCCGCCGGCAGGGAACGGCCCACAACCCGGAAACCGAGGAGCAGCCGGGCAAGATCCTGCACGAACTGCGTCGCGAGACCACCAGGCTCTCAGGCGGCCTGACCCTGCCCCCCCTGTACTACGGCAGCATCGACGCCACCTTGCTCTTCGTGGTGCTGCTGGCAGAGGCCTGGCGCTGGGGCATGCCGCAAGAGGACGTCGCCACCCTGCTGCCCCACGCCGAACGCGCGCTCGAATGGCTGCGTCTTCACGCCGACGCCGACGGCGACGGATTCGTGGAGTACATACGCAACGACGACAACGGACTGGTCAATCAGGGTTGGAAGGACTCCGTCGACTCCGTGCAGTCCACCCGCGGCCGCCTTGCGTCGGCGCCCATAGCCCTCTCGGAGGTCCAGGGATACGCCTACCAGGCCGCGGTCGCAGGCGCGGCCCTGCTCAGCGCTTTCGGAAGGCCCGGTGCCGACTACTGGCTGGACTGGGCGGACGCTCTCGCGCGCCGGTTCCGGTCGGCATTCTGGGTCGAGGACGCCGCCGGCCCGTACGTCGCGATCGCACTCGACGGCGACAAGCGACCGGTTGATGCCGTCGCCTCCAACGCAGGGCACCTGCTGGGCACGGGAATCCTCTCCGCCGACGAGAGCGCTGCGGTCGCCCAGCGGCTGGCCGGGCCCGACATGAACAGCGGGTGGGGCCTGCGCACCATGAGCGCCCGGTCCGCGGGTTTCAACCCCGTCGGGTACCACACGGGGTCCGTTTGGGCACACGACACCGCGATCGCCGTGGCCGGACTGGCCACCAGCGGGCACCATCCGGCCGCGGCATCGCTGATCGAGGGCCTGCTCGAAGCAGCCGCAGCCTTCGACTACCGCCTCCCGGAACTCCACGGGGGCGAGCAACGCCGCCCCGGCAGTCGGCCCGTGCCCTATCCGGCGTCCTGCCGGCCCCAGGCCTGGGCGGCGACCGCCGGCATCAGCCTGCTGTCGTCCCTGCTCGGACTGGAGCCCGACCTTCCCTCCGGTCGCGTCGCGCTGCGCCCGCTGGCGCAGTCGCCGGTCGGAAGCCTTGAGGTCTCCGGCATCCGATTGGGCACCGGCGACGTCACGGTCACGGTCGACGGCCACGGCGACGGCAGCATCACCGGTGCCCCGGGGTCTGTTCACGTCGAAACCCGCCCCGCGCTCCCCGCTGCCTCCGACCCCCGTATCCCTCGTTCCTGAGCAGGCGGCGCCCGACGTCTGTGCGGGCACCCTTTTCCACACACCACAGGAGCACGACGTGCACACCCGTTCTCTCGGCGACCTCCAGGTCAGCGCCATCGGCCTGGGCGGGATGCCGCTGTCCCTGCACACCCCGGTGCCGGACGAACAGCGGGCCATCGCCACGGTCCACACCGCACTCGACGCCGGCGTCACCCTGATCGACACGGCAGATGCCTACGCCCCCGGCTACGACGTGGGCCACAACGAGCGTGTGATCCGCAAGGCACTGGCCACCTACGGCGGCGACACCAGCGGCGTCCTCGTGGCCACGAAGGGCGGCCACACCCGCACTCCCGACGGCGGGTGGGGCCTCGACGGCAGCCCCGAACACCTGCGCCGTGCCTGCGAGGCATCCCTGACCGCGCTCGGAGTCGAGGCCATCGGTCTCTACCAGCACCACCGGCCCGACCCGTCCGTCCCCTACGCGGAGTCCCTCGGCGCGCTGCGTGACCTGCGCGACGCCGGCAAGCTCCGTCTCGTCGGCATCTCCAACGTCGACGAGAGCCAGATCCGTCTGGCACTGGACATCCTCGGCCCGGGTGGGCTGGCCTCGGTCCAGAACGAGTTCTCGCCGGCCGTTCGCTCCAGTCGCCCGCAGCTCGATCTGTGCGGGCGGCTCGGCATCGCCTTCCTCCCGTGGAGCCCCCTCGGCGGAATGCAGACGGCACATGCCCTGGAGGCCGGACAGCCCGCCTTCGCCGATGTGGCGGCCGACCTGCAGGCCAGCCCGCAACAGGTGTGCCTGGCCTGGCACCTTGCCCAAGGCGAGCACGTCATCCCCATCCCCGGCTGCTCGCGTCCGCAGACGGCGCGTGACTCCGCGTCGGCGGCCGACCTGACGCTGACGCCCGCCCAGCTCGCCCTGCTGGAGGGATGACGCAGCCGGGCCGACCCACGGTCAACTGACGTCACCCGCACCGGGCTTGTCGAGAACCGTCCGCAGGATCACGGACGTCTCCTCGAAATCATCGGCGCCGAGCGCGCCGGACATCCGGCCCACCCGGTCGCAGTTGGGCGGCGGGCGTGTTCGACGACGCGGAGGGTGCCGGTGTCGATCACCCGGCCGGCACGGGGACCTGCCCGGCGACCGTGTGCAGCGCGGTGTCCCGCGCCGCGTCGGTCAGTTGGGCGATCTCCCCGGTGGAACCCCGACGAACAGGCCGTGGACGCCGGCGTCGAGCCGGAAGGCGGTGAGGCGTTCCAGCGAGGCGGTGCCCACCTTCCCGTCCTCGGTCAACGGGGTGCACCGGGGAGGGACGACTTTGCGGAACGTGAGGACGTACCGCGAAACAGTCGGTGGCTCGGGCTGGTGCAAGCCTTGCACCGCGACGCTTGGCGCCGCGATGGGTCGAGTACGGCACGTCATCGGGCTGTCGCGCGCCCTGCAACGGCCCGAAAACCCCTGCCGTCCAGCGCTGGGAGGATCCCAGGCGGCAATGATGAGGCGCTGCATCGCGGGGCACACTGGTTGCCGCAACGCGACGCCTTCGGCCCGATCCCGCGCAGGCAAACAGGAGTCGCTGGGGGGACGAGGCTCTGCGGCCTCTTCGCGGTCAGGCTCCCGGCGGTCGCGTCAAAGATCCGCGTGGTGCTCTTGCCGTTGGAGGAGACGGTACGCAGGTCTGGGGTGCCGTCCTCGTTGAGATCGGCAGCCTGCAGGACCGGTAGAGTCGCGGAGTTGTAGCCGCTGCTCGCGATCTGTAGCGGGGTCACCGTGTTGCCGTAGGCGAGGTCTTGCAGCTGTTGCGGGGTGTAGTAGTACAGCGCGCCGGTGCTGGTGTTGCGGGCGAACAGCGCGGGCAGCCCGTCGACGAGGCTGCTGGTGATGCTCCAGTCAGCCCAGTCGCCGGAGCCGGTGGGGTTGGTGCCGGTCAGCGGCAGCGCGTTGTCGATACCGACGAAGCCTCCGGGGATGGGAAGGCTGGGCTCGTCCCACAGCTGGCCACCCACGATCACGAGCAGGTCGGGATAGCCGGTGGCAGGTTCTCCGTTGAGGACATGGTAGAGGTCGCCGCCGTTGGCGATGCTGGTGGCTTTGTCGCCGGTGGTGTTGATGAACGTGGTGGAGATGACGTTGGCCTCATAACCGCTGTAGGGCAGGAGGGGCGAGCCGTCGCCGCTGCCGTAGAGCACCGTGCCCCGGCCGGTGGCGGGGTTGTAGTCCAGGACGTCGTTGAAGCCGGCCCCGGTGTTGAAGTGACCGGTGATGGCCTGTGTGCCGTCCCAGTCGCTCGGGGCGCCCTCGCTGTTGGCCCCGGTGCCCTGCACACCCATGTCGGTGATGCTGGTGTTGAGTTGACCGTCTGCCGTGCCGTGGGCGAGCCACAGCCCACTGGGCAGACCCGCCTGTGCGCCCACGACGGTCAGGTCCGGGATGCCGTCGCCGGTCAGATCGCCGTAGTCGGCGATGGCCGCAGGGGAGGCTGTGAGGACGCAGTTCGTGGTGTCGCCGATGTTGCCGCCTGCCGAGACGGCAGTGACGGTCAGTACGTTCGCACCCTGGGTGGGCGTGATACTGATGGGCGTGCTGGGACCGGTGCTGGCCACGGAGACCGGGGCGGTGCCGTTCAGTTGGTAGAGGTAGCTGGCGGTCGACTCACCGGAGGCATCGGACGCCAGGGTGAAGCTGGCCTGGACACCGACCTGGTAGGCGACCGGGCTGGCGTCGTCACCGCAGTTGTACCCGGATGCGTCGTAGATGGCAGGAGCACCAGGCCCGGTGGGATCGACATTGGCTACCTCTGATGCAGTCGGTGTGGTCGCCGCTGCCACGCCCACCACCCTCGGCGACGACGTGTATTTGCCCTCGAGTGACTCCGCCCGGCTGAGGCTGCAGTACTTCACCGGTCGCGCCTTCGGTATCGCGGGGCACACGGGTGGGCCCATCAGTGTGCGGATCCCCGCGCAGCCCGATACCGGCCCCGTCCGGACAGCCCACGTGACCTCGGTCCGGCCCGGCTGTTCGCCGTCCGCGCAGGCACCGCTGCTCAGCGCCGGAACACTGTGCCCCACGGTGACCACCACCCTGGCCCCCGGGGTGATCGCCTCGGTGAGCCGAGTCCGGGAGGTACGCATCGGTGCGGCCGGTCTGCCGGTCATTCAGGTTCGGGGCTCGACGGCCACAGCCATGAGTCGATGCGCCACCACGCGCGGGACGGCCGACGTGGACCTCGGGATCGGGGGTGACCGAGTCGCGGTGCCCACGGCGCCGAACAGCACCATCCGCATACCCGGCGGCGGCCGCATGGTCATCAACGAGCAGCGTCGTACCGATGGTGGCGACGGCATCGAGGTCACCGGGATGCGCGTGTCACTGCCGGGGAATCTGGCCGGCATCGTGCTGGCCTCGGCCCGCAGCGCGATCCACAACTGTGCGCCGCGGTGACGGGAGCGGGACCGCTGCAAGGACTCTCAGGGCCCGTCTACGGGCCCTCTGGCAGGCGAGATTCCAAGATCTTCTCCCAGATTTCTCCCAAGAGGCGCCAGGAAAGCCAGCAGGGGCCTGATCCGCACAGCGGATCAGGCCCCTGACCTGGTGTTTCAGCTGTCGGGGTGGCGGGATTTGAACCCACGACCTCTTCGTCCCGAACGAACTTTGCTGGGTGCTGGACCTCGGGCTGGTATGCCCCTCACCTGCTGCGACGGTCCGCAGACGTCCGCGGTTGTTCGCCGCTGTGCGTCGGCGTTGTCACGCACTTAGACACTCACGTGTGGTCCGGCGTGGTTCCGGGCTGGCCTGCCAGCTGCGGGCGGCCCCGGCCATGAGTGCTCGGCAAAGAGCCCGCCGGCCGTGCTTCTGCTCCAGGCCGCTCTCATCGATCGCCTTCTGAAGAACGGCCTCACTCACCTCGCAGGCGTGTTGCAGATCCGCTCCTTCAGCATCGGCCTCAGGGCTCCAGTCACGCACGGGCCCGTTCGCCCGTACATGCTCAACTAGCCTCAGCCGAGCTGCATACACGTCGAGCTGCAACGCGACCAAGCCCTTCGGAAGTTCGACGTCGGCCATGAGCGAAGGATAGATACCAGGCTCTCAGCTTGGGAAGCTGAGAGCTTCTGGAGTCAGTTCGGGCCTTGACCTGGGCAGACGGCCGAACTATGTCTTCCTCGGACCCGCTGGTTTTCACCGTGATTCCCCGCTGTTCCCCGCTCGATCTGGTGCGCTTGTGGTGCAGCTGTCTCGTGTGCGTCAGAACCTCGCCCATTCTTCGCCGGGGATGCAGTCCCAACTGTTCTCTGCCCACTCGCGGATGAGGAAGAGGGGCCGGGTGAGGACGATGTCTCCTGCGCGTTGAGCACGCAGGATGAGTCCGAGATTTCCGGATCCTGGATCTGCCGCGTGCGTGTAGATCAAGTCCAACTCATAGGCCTCCGTGTGGTTGCACAACCAGTCCTCGGCCTCGGATGGCACGCGGGCGACGAGAGCCGTGCCGTCCAGCGCGACCTGGGGGCCGGCAAGAGCATCGACGGCTACGCAGGCCAGGGTCTGCCCCATCGCGTAGTAGGCGGTCACCCCCAGCTTGGTGAACTGCGCCTCGACGAGTTCGTAGCTGCCCGATGAACGCTGGACGAGGCGGCAGGCCGGGGCATTGCTTCCAAGGGCCGCACTCACCTCGTCGGGAGCCATGCCAAAGCGCAGCGGTCCCACACTGACCTGCGGCACAAAGACCCACTGTGCACGCTCGCTGTCCCTCTTCACGTCCCAGATACCCACCGATGCCCCTGAAGCTCGCCAACCGCTACTCGACCCTGGGCTGGTCCAGGTGCCGGGTGGCAGCGTAGTTGGCGTCCCGCGCACGCTTTCCAACTGTGTTGGTGGGATGCCAGGGTGCGTGCACGGGCGTTCATCTGCGTTCATGGCCGCCTGTCCCTCGGCGCTGGGGCGGCTTCGGGTCTCGCCTGAACGACCGTGAACGGGGCTGAATGAGACGGGAACTGAGACGGCCCGGTGTCTGGCCGAGCCGCCTCGTGTGCGGTGTGACCTTCTGATTCGTAGCTCTAGCCAGTTCGGTCAACGACGGTCATTCCGGTCGCTCCGAGGCCCCTGAGGGACGCCAGTGGGCGGGGTCAGTTGCTGGGGTTGCGGTACCGCGCTGCTGTACGGCTTGCTTCGCTGCCAGATTCCGGGCGTGAGCTTCGCGTCGTAGTCGGCGTTCGTAGTCGGCGATCTGACGGGCCACGGGAACGCTGGTGGCCGTTCGGATCAACCGCTCGTTTTCACGATCCACTAGGAAAGGACCGTTGCCTCCCAGCCGAGGGCGCTGTCTGCTCTGACCGTCCCAGGCCGCGCCCCAGTAGAAGATCCACCCGAACGGCAAGGCCTCCACGCGCAGGATCTGAAGGTCGTACTCGACGCAGCCCCGTAGGTCGTCGATCTCGGCAAGCACCAGTCGGCGTGCGTCCTCCTCGGTCAGCATCGCCCAATGGTGACATGGCTCCTCCACATGCCGGGACGTCTCTCACACGCTCCCGTA
>NZ_JAYWVC010000175.1:0-16456 GCF_036281785.1 Streptomyces chiangmaiensis
CTGAGCAGCCGCCGTCCTCCGATCAGTTCGCCCCAGGCGAGCGGGCCGTGCGGGTAGCCGAGGCCGACCGTGACCGCCGCGTCGATGTCCTCGGGGGCGGCGATGGAGTGCTCAGCGATGGATGCCGCCACCGAGACGATCGAGGACAGCAGCCGCTGGGCGACCGATCCCGCCGTGTCACGGACGACCGAGGCACTCGTGCCGGACCGGGCCAGGACTGCCCGTGCGTCGTGCACCACGTCCGGGTCCGTCGCCGGGGTGGCGGCCAACACCCGGCGCGGCGTGTCCAGCGACAGAGGGTCGATGCCGAGGGTGCGTCGGGTGGGCAGGCCGTCGGCGAAGACCGCGGCGGCCACGGTGGTACCCCAGGTGGGAACCAGGACGATCGCCTGGTCGGATGCCGAGAGGTTGGCACCGGCCTGGGTCAGAGCCCGGCGCAGGGCGTGGGCGTCCGGCCCGTCACCGGCTACCTGGACCGGTCGGTCGGCGTCACCGGTGATCGGTTCCTCGGCCGAAGGGGCGGCGTCGGGCGCGTAGGAGTAGAAGCCGCGCCCGGTCTTGCGGCCGTACAGCCCGGCGGCCACCCGGTTGGGTGTCAGGTAGGAGGCGCGGAGCCGGTCGGAGTAGCGGAAGCCGCGCCAGATGGAGTCGATGACCGCGGCCGACACGTCCAGGCCGGTGAGGTCCATGAGCTCGAACGGCCCCATGCGCAGGCCCAGTACGTCGCGGGCGATCTGGTCGATCCCGAGCGGATCGGCGACCGACTCCTCCAGCAGGGCGAAGGCCTCGGTGGCCAGTCCGCGGCCGGCGTGGTTGATCAGGAAGCCGGGGGTGTCGGCCACCGTCACCGCTCGGTGTCCGGTCTCCTGGACAAGCTTCACCAGAGCGGGTGGGATGTCCGGGCGGGTCAGCTCTCCAGGGATGACCTCCACGATCTTCATCAAGGGCACGGGGTTGAAGAAGTGCAGCCCGACCAGTCGCGAAGGGTCGGACAGCCGCGCGCCGATCTGGGTGACCGGCAGCGAGGAGGTGTTCGTCGCGAGGACGGTCCTGGCGGGCAGGATCCGCTCGAGCTGCTGGAACAGCTCCGCTTTGACGTCGAGGTCCTCGAGGACCGCCTCGATGACCAGCTCCACGTCCTGGCTCGCCGCCGCCGGATCGTCCAGCGGGATCAGCCGCTGTGCCGCGGCCTTGGCGTCCTCGGACGTGATGCGGTGCTTGCCGGCGGCCCGCGCGAGCATGTCGGTGACGAAGGCGATCGCGTCGCCGACGGCCTCCTTGTGGGCGTCGGCCAGTTCGACGGTGTGGCCGGCGGTGGCGGCCCACTGGGCGATGCCGCGTCCCATGACGCCAGCACCGATGATTCTGATGCGCACGTGGCTCTCATTTCGATCTGTCTGGGATTCAGGTCGGGTTGGCCCGGCTGAATACGTGGCCGATGAGCGGGTGAGCGTCATGTCTGGTACCCGTTGGTCTCATTCGGTTGAGCAGCCCGCCGGACGGTGTGCATACGGCACAGTCCCCGACGGTCAGGCTTCCAGCACGACCGCGATCCCTTGGCCCACGCCGATGCAGAGTGCCGTCAGGCCGATCCCACCGCCTCGCCTGCGCAGTTCATGGGCCAGGTGGAGGGTGATGCGGGCGCCTGACGCACCGAGAGGGTGACCGATGGCGATGGCTCCGCCGTGGATGTTCACGCGCTCAGGGTCGAGTTCGGGCCAGGACTTGAGGCAGGCGAGCGACTGGGCGGCGAAGGCCTCGTTGAGTTCGACGAGGTCGACGTCCTGCCACCCCAGGCCCGCGCGGGCCAGCGCTTTGTCGGCGGCTTCGACGGGAGCGATCCCGAAGACGTCCGGATCGTTGCCGACGACGGCACGGGAGACGATCCTGGCGAGCGGATCGCCCTCGATCCCCGCATGGGAGTTCGCGATGAGCAGACAGGCCGCGCCGTCGCTGAGCGGGGAGGAGTTGCCTGCGGTCACCGTGCCGTCCGGGCGGAAGGCGGGTCGCAGGGCGGCCAGCTTCTCCAGCGTGGTGTCCTCCCGGATTCCTTCGTCGCGCGTCAGGTTCGATCCGGCCGGTGCGACGAGTTCGTCCTCAAAGACGCCGTCGCGACATGCCTGAGCGGCAAGCCGGTGGCTGCGCAGCGCGAAGGCGTCCTGTTCCTCGCGGCTGATGCCGAACTTGTCCGCCAGGATCTCGGCGGTCTCTCCGTTGGAGACCGTCCACTGGGTGGGCAGCCTGGGGTTGGTCATACGCCACCCCAAGGTGCTGGAGTAGAGAGTCTGATCGGCTGCGGGGAACCCCCGTTCCGGCTTGGGCAGGACCCAGGGCGCGCGGCTCATCGACTCGACGCCGCCCGCGAGGAGCACATCGGCGTCCCCCGACTCGATCGCACGGCTCGCCTGGACGACCGCTTCGAGACCGGAGCCGCACAGGCGGTTGACGGTGGCTCCCGGGACGGACGTCGGCAGACCGGCCAGAAGCGCGCTCATCCGGGCCACGTTGCGGTTGTCCTCGCCTGCTCCGTTGGCGTCTCCCAGGAAGACGTCGTCGATGCGCCCGGGATCCAGGTCCGGGTGCCGGGCGAGGAGGGCGGTGATGACCTCGGCCGCGAGGTCGTCGGGCCGGATGTGGGCCAGTGCCCTTCCGTGCCGGCCGAAGGCGGTTCGCACGCCGTCGTAGACGTAGCTTTCGGTTGTCATGTCAGTTCTCCTCCCGGCGGATCAGGCGAAAGCGGCTATGCCGGTGATGTCGCGGCCGACGATGAGGGACTGGATGGAGTCCGTCCCCTCGTAGGTGTGGACCACTTCCATGTCGGTGAGGTGACGTGCCACGTCGTTCTCCAACAGGAGCCCGTTGCCTCCGAGCATGTCCCGGGCTTCCCGGCACAGGTCACGGGCCCTGTCGCAGACGTGCATCTTCAACAGCGACGCCTGTGCGTTGCGGTACCGTCCGCTGTCCTGCAGGGCCGCCGAGCGGAAACACAGGAGCTGCATGGACGTGAGCTCCCCGAGCATCTTGGCCAGCTTGTGCTGGATGAGCTGGAAGCTCGCGATCGGTTTCCCGAACTGGTGGCGGGTCAGCGCGTAACGCGCGGCGATCTCGTACGCGGCGGTGGCGTGCCCCAGTGCTTCCCAGGCCACCAGGGAACGCGTCGCGCTCAGGACGGTGGAGACATCCCGGAACGAGCGGGTATGGGCGATGAGGTTGTCGTGGGGGACGAAGACATCGTCAAGCCGGATGTCCGCCTGGGGGACGGCTCGCTTGCCGATCTTCCCGAGGATGGGGGACGCATGGAATCCGTCCGGATAGCGCCCGTCGGTCTTCTCCACGACGAAGCCCCGCACCTTGCCGTCGGCCTCGTCCCGCGCCCAGATGATCACGACATCGGCGATGTGCCCCAAGCCGATCCAGCGCTTCGCACCGGTCAGAAGGTATCCGTCGCCGCTGCGGCGCGCGCTGGTCTCCAGCCGCACCGAGTCCGAACCGTGCTGGGGCTCGGTGAGCCCGAAGGCCCCGAGCTTGTCGAGCCGGGCGAGCGACGGAAGCCACCGCTGCTTCTGCTCCTCGCTGCCGAAGCGGTCAAGGGTGCCCATGACCAGCCCGGAGTGCACGGCGTTGACGGTGTTGAAGCTCCCGTCACCACGGGAGAGTTCCATCGCGACCAGGCCCGTCTGGAACTGAGTGAGGCCGGGTGCTCCGTACCCCTGCACCGTCGTGCCGGCCACACCCACCTTCGCGAAGGCCGGCAGCAGCGCCTGCGGGAACTCCGCCCGCTCCCAGTAGCCGTTGATGACCGGCAGAAGTTCGCCCTGCACGAACGCCCGCACACGCCCGACGAGTTCGCGGTCCTCGTCCGACAAAAGCTCGTGAAGGCCGTAGTAGTCGATGTCCACGGGGCGCGTCGGGACTTCTTCGGCAGGGTGGGGTGCTGCGGTCATCGTGGGTCCTTCTTGTTGGGTTCGGGAAGCGGGGCGTCGAGCCAGGCGAGGATCTCCTCGCGGTGTTCGCCGAGTCCCGGGGGTGCGTATCGGTACGTGGGAGGCGTGGCCGAGAAGGTGATGGGATTTCGGATCCCGGGCAGGGCCCGGTCGCCCTCGCCGCTCACGGCCACGGGATCGAGTCCGAGCCGGGTCGCGGCGGCCAGCCCGCCGGCGACGTCCTGAACGGGGGCCGCCGGTACCGACGCGCCGGCCAAGATGCCGGACCACTCCTCGGCGGTCCGCTCCAACAGAGCGTGGGTGAGCAGCGGCCTGAGGTGGTCCCGGTTCACGCTGCGGGCGTGAGCGGTTGCGAAACGGGGGTCGTCGGGCAGCTCGGGCAGTTCGAGCGCCTGACAAAGACGGCGGAACTGCCCGTCGTTGCCGACGGCGATGATCAGTCGGCCGTTTCGCGTCTCGAACGGCGCATACGGGTAGAGGCTGGGGTGCTCGTTGCCCATCCGGTGCGGCACGGTCCCCGTCATGACGTACGCGCCAGTGTGGTTCACCATGCCGAACAGGGCGGACATCAGCAGGCTCAGCTCGACGTGCTGGCCTTCACCGGTGCGGACGCGGTGGTGCAGGGCCGCAAGGATGCCGATCGCGGTGTGCAGGCCGGTCATGACGTCGACGATCGGCACACCGGCCTTCAGAGGCGGTGCATCGGGCGTGCCCGTAAGGTCCATCAGGCCGGACAGCGCCTGGACGAGCAGGTCGTATCCAGGCAGTCCTGCGGCCTGTGGCTGGGTGCCGAAGCCACTGATCGAGGCATAGACGACGGCCGGGTTCTCCTTCGCGACGGATGGGTGGTCCAGCCCGAAACGGGCAGCGCCTCCCGGCTTGAAGTTCTGGATGACGACGTCCGCGCGATGCGCGATCCGCCGCGCCGTGCCGAGGTCCGCGGGGTCCTTCAGGTCCAGCACGATGGATCGCTTGTTGCGGTTCAGGGAGAGGTAGTAGGTCGAGTCCTCGCCCAGGATGGGCGGCTTGTAGTGCCGTGTCTCGTCGCCGGCGGGACTCTCGATCTTGACGACCATGGCTCCGAGATCGGCGAGCAGCATCGAGCAGTAGGGACCGGCCAGAACACGGCTGAAGTCGGCCACGACAACGCCGTCAAGGGGGCCGGTGGTGGTCGTTCGGCCCGCCTCTTCGGTATCCACGGTGGGCAACGGCATCGTTGCTCCCTTCTCATCCCTTCGCAGACCGCACTCACGTGCGACAGTCCCCAGGCTGCGCCTCGTTTTGATGTAAGTCCAATACCTAATCGAGAGGTACCATTTCCATATCTGCATCAATGCCGAGTGGGCGGAGGATGTCATGGAGATCCAGGACCTGCGGATATTCCTGGCCGTGGCGGAGGAGCTGCACTTCGGCCACGCCGCGGAGCGGTTGCACCTGGCCCAGCCTCCGGTCAGCCGAGGCGTGCGCCGCCTAGAGGAGGAGCTCGGGGCCCGCTTGTTCGAGCGGACCACGCGCAGTGTTCGCCTGACCGCGGAGGGAGAGGCCCTGTGCGGCCCGGCTCAGGACATGCTGGACGCCCATCGCCGCGCCCAACTGGTCGTCAAGGCTGCGGGGCAAGGTGAAGTGGGGCTGGTGCGCGTGGCGTTCGCCGGCGCGTCGACCCACTCGATGGTCGGCACACTGGCCCGGCAGGTACGTCAGGACCACCCGGGCATCCAGTTCGAGCTCCACAGCCAGAACTTCGCCATGCCCGCGCTCAGCAAGGTGCTGAGGGGGGAGATGGAGATCGGCTTCTCCCGTTGGGACGGCGCCATCCCCGGCCTCGCGGCACGAGTCCTGGCCCACGAGAACCTTGTCGTCGCAGTCTCCGCCTCGCACCGCCTTGCCCAGAGGAAGACTGTCCGCATCGAGGAGCTGGCGCACGAGCCGTTCGTCTCGCTGCCGCCCTACTCCGGCTCGGTGCTCATCGACCGGCTCCGCAGCCTTTCGCACAGCGCCGGCTTCTCGGCGGACGTCGTCCAGATCGCGCCCGACACCTGGACCCTGCTGGCACTCGTCGAGGCGGAGGTGGGCTGCGCCCTGACGCTGACGACGGTCGCCGACAACGTCAACACACCGGGCGTGCGCTACCTACGCGTCACGGATCATTACGAACCGATCGCACTGAGAATGGCTTGGCGGGAACAAGGCGACACGGGAGCCGTTGCAACGGTGCTGCGCCTGGCCGATCGGGTGCTGCCGACTCCAACGGCCGGCTGATTCCGCCCAGCCACCCCGTGGCGGACCCTGCAAGGGGGAGAAACTGCCGTCTTTTCGGACTTGAGGACTGTATACAGGCGTGAGGGAGGCGCCTTCATGACGCTCGCCGCACCGCGGCCCCCGTTCTCCTTCTGCTCGGTGTCCGGCATGTGATCCTGAACGCGATCATGGGCTCGGAGCCGGGCAGTGCCGCTCGGATGCGGGCGTTACGTGCCTGTGACCGGCCCCATGCTTCGGAAGGCAGCGGACCAGGTCGAGGAGAAGCTGTGGGGCTCTTCTGACCCCGAGTGAGACCAAAAAGGAGACCACGACATGGCGTAGGCCCCGACCTGCGCATGGTCGGGGCCTACGGTTGCCCTGCCGTGTCATGCGGTCGCCGCACCCCGCCGGGTGTGCATCGCGCGGGCACGGACGGCGAGGGCCAAGGTACGGGTGAGCATCATCGTGACGGCCATGAGCAGCAGCGCGTCGGTCAGGGCGGCACCCGAAATCTGGTGAGTCACCATCCACGTGCCGAGCTGAGTGGGGAACCAGTGCACTGAGCCGTAGGAGAAAGCCGCCCGCGCGCCGATGACCACGATCCACACGGCGGCGTAGCCCCAGCCGGCGCGGCTGACCGGCTTGCCGGTGCGCGGGCTCAAGTAGACCTCCATCGTGCGCGCCGCCAGCAACCCGCACAGCAAGCCCGCCAGCACACCCGCGATCTCCAGGGCGAGACCGTCCCCCACGGTGGTAAGGCCCTTGAGGTAGACCGGGACGATCGCCATCGCGGTCAGGATGGGCCGGACCACGCGGAACCGTCCGATGGCGCGATGCGGACCGAGGTCCGCCTCCAGGACGGCGAGCAGCACGACGCCGTTGATGATCATGGCCTGGTCAATGCCGGACATGGCAAAACACCCTTCCTCGTACGAGATTTCGTCGTGCCCCAGCATCGGAAATGGCCCGGGCTCGCCGCGTCGCCGCACGGGGCGAGCCCGGCATGATCGCCGCTCGGCGGTCGATGGGGCCCGTGGTACCAGCGGGCGCCATGGGAATCACCCTCCCGGTCACCCCAGGGGGTGACGTGCTGCCGAGCTCGGATTCCTAGCGTGGCCACCGCCAGCGACTCTGCGACGGTCCCCGTCGCGCCGCCCCTACGCCGACCCCAACGGAGGCCCCCATGCACAGCCTGATGGAGATCCTGCTCGCCATCGGGATCGTCGTCTTTGTGTTGATGCGGCAGTTGAAGGGAGAGGCCCTCCAGGGGAAGAAACTGATCGTCCTTCCAGCCGCACTCACGGTGGCTGGAGCGCTGAGCCTCACCAGCCACGGGCGGCAACCGACCAGCATCGACATAGCCTGCCTCGTGGTCAGCGGCCTGCTGGCAGCAGCGATCGGGGTGGGCCAGGGACTCAGCACCCGGCTGGAGGACCGCGGCGGGACGCTGTGGGCCCGTATGCCTGCCAAGGGACTGTGGTGGTGGGTCGCGCTGATCGGCTCACGGCTGGTCACGACCGGGATTGCCTACGCGCTGGACGCGCACGTGGCCGCATCCACCGCGCCCATCCTGATGCTGCTCGGCATCAACCGTCTGGGGCAGGCCCTCGTGATCGCGCCCCGCGCCCTGGCAAGCGGTGTGCCCTTCGCGCCGGAGCGCGACGGCTCCACGTTCCTCAGCCACGACACCGAACTCGGTCGCCGCTTCACCGCGGTGTCCGCGTCCTGGTCGGCTCACCTCGCGGACGCGGCGGCGCGATCGCACACGGACTCCTCGCGCCGCTTCTTCGAGCACTCAGGCCGGATCATGCGCGCCGCCGCCTCGAACGCTGACACCTCGACCGCATCCCGTCATGCCGCCGCTCCGGGCACCGCGACCGGCACCGATGCGGCGGCCCAGCCGGACACCTGGGCCCGGGAACAAGACCGTCAGTACTACGCGGAGCAGATCGCCCGACGCACCACGGAACGAGATCACCGCCGGTGAGCCGCCCCGATGCTTCTCCCGTGCCGTCGGCCCTCGCCAGCACGACCTGGGCCTCCCCAGCAGCGAGCACGACCCCGGTGCACACCCGACCCACCCACACCGCGAAGCAACCCGGCTCGCCGCTGAGCCGGTTGCCGGAGCCATATCGTAGTGCTGTGCTGCGCGCCATATCGTGGCTGGTCCGAGTCATTGCGTTCGTCCTCATCGGCCTGTACAGCCTCGTCTTCGTCCCTGCCGGCTCGGCTTCGTCCGTGTTGGTGGCCACCGCCTACGCGCTGTCCGGCGCCGCTTTGGCCGCTTGGGCCTGCTGGGACCTGAAGCCCGGTGCTCTCGGCCGGTGGGCCGCCCCGGATTCCCGCCCTCGCCGTCACAAGCCCCACTCTGCCGGTGCACAAGATGCGGCCGCAGGTGCGCCTGCGAGTGAGCCCGCGGATTCCCGCAGGGCGGCGCTGTTGCCGATTCTGCTCAGCGTCATCACCGCGGCTTCGGGTCTGACCAGTGCCGGACCCCACAGCTCGACCCTGATCGGGCTGGCCATCATGGCGGTGGTCGCGGCCGGGAGTGAGACCAGTGTGCGCACGGGATGGGTGGTCGCAGCCGTCGGTGTGCTGGCCGTCCAAATCGGCGCGCTGACCTACGGGGCCGACCGCGGTGTCTTCCTCGGCTATCCGCTGGTGCTGGTCGTGGCTCTGCTCGCGGGGCACAACCGCCGCGCCTACCGGGTCCGCGCCGAGCAGGCCGCCTTGATGCTGGAACAGGCGGAGCAACTGAGGGCACAGCAGCGGCTGACCGCTGTCCTGGACGAGCGCACCCGCCTCGCCCGGGAGATCCACGACGTGCTGGCCCACTCCCTGGGGGCCCTCGGTATCCAGATCCAGGCGGCCAGGGCACTGGTCGCACAGGGTGGCCAGGAGGCCCGTGTCGACGACATGCTGGCCCGGGCCCAGCGCATGGCTGCGGACGGTCTGACCGAGACGCGACGCGCGGTCCACGCCTTGCGGGCGGACAGCGCACCGCTGGCCCAGGCCCTGGAAGCCATCGCCGAGAACCACCGGCAGCAGCACCGGGCGCCGGTGCGGGTCGCGATCACTAGTCCGGAGCCGGAACTGCCACCGGAGCAGAACGTGCAACTGGTGCGTACCGCGCAGGAGGCATTGACCAATGCGGCCAAGCACGCGCCGCATCAGCCGGTTGACATCACCCTGGGCTACGAGGACCATCAGGTGACCATGACCGTGAGCAACCCCCTTCGCTCCTGCGCCGACGAGTCGGCGGAGGCTCAGTTCACCACCCTCGACGGCGGGTACGGTCTCACCGGTATCCGGGAACGCCTGCTCCTGGTGGGCGGACAACTGGAGACCGATGTCCGTGACGGCCACTGGACGCTCACTGCGCGAGTGCCCCGATGACGGGCCCGGGCCCCGCCGAGCCGACAGCCGCCGGAACCTCGGCGTCACGCCCCGTGTTTACACCACCAGGGCCGGGCGCTGCCGAGAACGGGTACCCCGCTACCGGCCCGGTCGCCCCGCCGCTCAGGATCATCGTCGCGGACGACCAGGCCAGTGTGCGTGAGGGCCTGGCCATCATGCTCGACCTGCTCCCCGACATCACCGTCGTCGGCACGGCTGCCGACGGCAGCCAGGCGCTGGAAGCGGTGGCCGAGCACCACCCCGACGCGATCCTGCTGGACCTACACATGCCAGTCATGGACGGTATCGCGGTCACTCGCCGACTCACGGCCGAGCACCCCGACGTCGCCGTGGTCGTGCTGACCACCTACGCCGATGACGCCTCGGTGCTGGACACCCTCCGTGCCGGAGCACGCGCCTATCTGACCAAGGACGCGGACCGTCTGCATATCGCCCGCACCCTGCACAGCGCGGTCACCGGTTATGCCGTCCTCGATCCGCAAGTCCAGGCGGCCCTGCTGGCCGCGGCGGCAACGCGGCCGACGGAACCAGTCGCCTCCGAGCCTCGGCCGGTCGTGCTCCCGGACAACCTGACCGCGCGGGAGGCGGAGGTGCTGGCCCTGGTGGCCCAAGGCCTGAGCAACACGGAGATCTCCGCGACGCTGTTCCTCAGCGGCAACACGGTGAAGACACACGTCAACAGGATCTTCAGCAAGACCGGCTGCCGTGACCGCGTCGCCGCGGCGAACTATGCCCGGCGACACGGACTCGACAGCGCCGGCCCGAAGTCGCCGCCGAGCACCTGACGCCGGTCCACGGAACGCATGGGTGCCTACGGCCCGGTACCCAGCACGCCCGGACCGCGCCCCGCTCACGAAGGAGACGCGGCCAAGGAGACCGAGGAGTGCAAGGAAGACCACGGCGTGAGGCGGGTCCTCGTGACCGAGCACGCCATCGCGGTGCCGTTGGTCGGGCACATCACTGTGCTGCACCTCAGTTGCACCGGCTGGGGCGGGTGTTGCTGTCCGTGTTCGCTCAACGCGGCCCACGGTGCAGTGCCTGGTGCGGATTCTGCTCATCAGCCATCGCCTGGCCTTCAGGCGGCGCTGTTTTCATCCCGCTCCTTGTCTTCTTCCCCTGACGCAGCTTGCGGCGACCGTCCGTCTCCTCGTCATGTAGCGACGGGTGCCTCTGAGCGATCTTGTCGCGGAGGGCCATCTCCGCCGCTATGTCCCTAGCGATGCCCTGGTACGTCTGTGCGGCCTCCCGCTCGCGGACCAGTTGCCCGTGTACGAGGGCCAGTTCTTCCCGGGTCTGCTTGTCCATGTCGTGCGCCAGTCGGGACGCCCTGATGCGCATCTCGGCGAGCCTCATTGCGATGTTCTCGATCTCCTCAGGGGCATCCTGCAGGGCGCCGAGCGCGGCGGCGAAGCCACTGGAGCGTACGACGTCCCACGCGGCGGCCCCGACGTTGCCAAGTCCGGCGCGGGGCGTGACCATCAGCGCTTCGGCCCGGTCCAGCAGCCGGTTCGTCTCGGCAGCGTATGCCTGT
This sequence comes from Streptomyces chiangmaiensis, assembly GCF_036281785.1. NCBI lineage: Bacteria > Bacillati > Actinomycetota > Actinomycetes > Kitasatosporales > Streptomycetaceae > Streptomyces > Streptomyces chiangmaiensis. The sequence continues at coordinate 11,131 of NZ_JAYWVC010000175.1, forward strand.
CCGCGGGGCTGGCCACTGCCTCTCTCCTGGGCGGTGAGTTCGGCGAGCCTCTGCGCTTCCGTGTCCGCCGCGGTAGCGGCGCGGCCAGCCTCACGTACGGCGTCTTCGAGCCGCTGGGCCAGGTCCTCGACGTCGCCGTACGGGCGCCTCTTCCAGGATGGGATGGCCAACCGCTCGCGCTCCTCACGCATCCGTCCCAACTGGTGCTTCTGCTCGTCGTTGAGCTGGAACCGCTTACGCTCCAGGGCCTCTAGGTGACTGGTGTTAAGCGATGGAGCTCGCACTGGGTGTGCAACCTGTGCCAGGCTGCCGGGTGTTGGTCGCCGGGCGTGGGGAGAGGTTGAGCGATGGCGGTGGGCCGGACTCCGATGCAGCCGGGGTTGCTCTCCTCCACGGCGGGTTTCTGCGGGGGTCGGCTGGCGCCGAACTCGATCTACGCGGTGCTGCACCGCGAGTGCCGGGCGTTGTTCCCCGATGAGATGTTCGCGGATCTGTTCGCGGAGGACGGCCGTAGGTCGGTGCCGCCGATGATCGTGGCGGTCGTGATGGTCCTGCAGCGTCTGGAGGGCCTGTCCGACCGGGAGGCGGTCGAGCGGTTCGCCTTCGATGTGCGCTGGAAGTACGCCGCCGGCGGGCTGGACTTCGACCATCCGGGGTTCGTGCACACCGTGCTGGTGGACATGCGGGCGAGGCTGGCCGCTTCGGCCCGCCCGGACCGGATCTTCGAGCGGACGGTGGAGGTCGCCGCTCGGGCGGGACTGGTCGGCCGTCGGCGAGTGCTGGACTCGGCTCCGATCTATGACGCGGTGGCCACGCAGGACACCGTCACGCTGATCCGTTCGGCCATTCGCGGCCTGCTGAGGGCGGCCGATCACGTGCTGCGGGCCGAGCTGCGGGCGCAGTTGACCAGCGGGGACGCCTACACCGAGACGGCCAAGCCGGTCATCGACTGGACTGACGCCGGTGAGCGGGAGGCGCTGATCGATTCGCGGGCCCGGGACGGGTACGCACTGCTGGCGGTGCTGGAGGGCCGGGCTGTGCAGGGGGACGTGGCCCAGGCCGCGCGTTTGCTGGCCATCGTGCTCGGCCAGGATCTGGAGCAGGACGAGGACGTCTTCAAGATCGCCCGCAAGGTGGCCGCGGACCGGGTGATCTCCACCGTTGATCCCGAGGCCCGGCACGGGCACAAGACCGTCCGCCGGTCCTTCGACGGCTACAAGGGCCACGTGGCCGAGGACCCCGACAGTGAGGTCATCACCGCGACCGAGGTCACGGCGGGCAACGCCGGCGACGCCGAACCCGCCACCGGGCTGCTGGCCGACGTCCTTCACGCGCCCGTCCCGGACGAGCAGGCAGACCAGGCGCGGGCCGAGATCTACGGCGACGCCGCCTACGGGACCGGGCCGCTGCTGGCAGAGCTGGCCGAGGCCGGCGTCGAGGTGATGGTCAAGGTGCAGGCGGCCAACGCGCCCGGCGGACGGTTCTCCAAGGACGTTTTCACCATCGACCTGGAAACCGGGCAGGTCACCTGCCCGAACCTGGTGACCGCCCCGATCCGCCCGAAGCCCGATGGCGGCGGGGCGGCCTGCTTCGGGAGGGCCTGCGCCGCCTGCCCGCTTGCGGCCCAGTGCACCACCGCCAGGAACGGACGCGTCATCACCATCGGCCCGCACGAGGAACACCTGGCCCGGGGCCAGGAACGCGGCACCGACCCCGTCTGGCAGGCCGCCTACCGGGCCACCCGGCCCAAGGTCGAACGCAAGATCGCCCACCTGATGCGGCGGCGACACGGCGGACGCCGTGCCCGGGTGCGCGGTCGTGTCAAGGTCGCCGCTGACTTCTCCCTGCTGGCCGCTGCCGCCAACATCGCGCGGCTCGGCGTGCTCGTAATCATGTCCACAGCCGGTGGAAACTGGGCGATTGCCACCGGCTGACCGTCCGAAGAGCCCCAGGACCACACGAGCCACCCGCACGCGGCCGCACCAAGGCCCTCAACAGTCCCCGAGACAGCTACAAGCTGCCCACAGACCGCCCGAGCACCAGCCGGCAACACGATCCTGACGCCCTCAACGGCGAGACCGCACACCCAAGAAGACCCACTTAACACCAGCCTCCTAGCGGGAGTGGCAGGCAGCCACGAGGATGCGTTCCGGGAGGTGGCCCAACGCGGCGATCGAATTCCTAATGCGGTGCCCATTACGGGCCTTCCCCCGACGCATGAGCGCCCTCCCGAAGCCCTTGCGGGGCCGCGGAAGGGCGCTCAAGTTTGAGCCAGGGCGACAACTGCCGACGGCTCAGCTACGCGAGGCTATCGATCAGAAGGAGACGAAAACGCCAGCCTGGTGGTACTGGCTGGCGGCTCCCATGACCTCGCTTTTGACTGCGTCGACCTGAGCCAGGACATCCGAGTCGCTGACGGCTGTGGGTCCGGCGATGACGCTGGCGTGCGGGCTGAGGCCGCCGGAGATGTTGTCGAGCTCAGCGTCGGACATCTCAACGGTCTGAACCTGGGGAGCGGAGTTCATAGTGAGACTTCCCTTCGTATGAATGTTTGACAAGGGGAGCGGCCCCTGTGGGGACAAATCACGAGCCGCAACTGCGGGCGCGCTACGTCCAGTTCCGGAACCTTCGCGCGACCTCGGCAGCGCAAAGGATGAAATCACGGAGCACGCCGAGCCTCCAATCAAACGGCGCTCCTGTCAGGGCAGTTAGAGGCACGGTCTACACATTCGCACACACACAGTCACGTATTGCGGGCAGCTTCTCCACAAGTTGCGTGGGCCCCACGCTGGTTGGTACCGCCGCAGTAATTCCCAACTTGACGCTCCGAACCAACCGAGCGCCATCTGGCGTGTTCTTGTGCAGATCCCGCGACCGCTGTGTTGCGGTTGGGGCAATCGATGTGCAAATTCGCGACGCGAGGGCGGTGGGGCCGGCTGCATGTCCTGTCCTATCGGCGTCAGCCAAGGCCAGGGGCCCCAGGGCGCCATGGGCCAACGACCGTCCAGACCGTGAAGTGATCAAGTGCGGCGCAGAAGCGACCAGGTAGAACTCCGGCACCCACGACGGTCGCACCAGGGCCTTGCGTACTCCGTGGCCGATTCGTGGCGCTGCCAAGTATTTCCATACACAAAAGTGTTGACTTCGCAACCATCGGCCGTCACCTGTGACACTCCAGTCCCACGCCGCGCTGAACGTAGTGACCCCGGGCGGGGTCAGGGCGCCTGCACTCCGGGGGGGCCGCGGGCGCCAGCGTGCACGGGCAGACTCGTTTCCCCCCCGTGACGGGTCTGCCCCTGCTCGAAAGGCCGGCCTGGGCGCCCAACACGTGGCAGGGCGTCCAGGCCTCTTCGGTGAGTCGGGGGGTGGACGGCCGCGAACAATTCCTGCTCGCCCATGGCCGCACAGTGAAGCACGCGCCACGAACAATGAGCCCGGACCCCCGCCGAGCAGTGCTGTACAGCAGCGGAGTCCAGCAAGCACTGCGCCTGCGGCCGACTTCCATAGGCCTTGACTGACACCCGACGAGGTACGCGAGCGCATGTACGAGGTCTTCGCGATCAAGGTCCTGGATGCCTTGGACTGCAAAGGCCCTCACGTACGGAGCCACGACGGCAGGCACCTCATCCCGCAACTGCTGCCAACGCGGCAAAGATCGCGCTAAGAACCTGAGCGGTCTACTGCCGTCGTATGACTGGCCTGACAGGCTCTCCGCGCTGCGGGAACGGGCCGCAGTGAAGTGATGTGGTGGGGGGACGGGGCGTTGGTGGATGTCATCGACTGGATCTGTATAGCGATCGCATGGCTCATGACCATCGGGGCAGGAGCTGTAGCGATCTTGGGTGTCCGGCTGCGCTTGCCATGGCCCAGGCCCATCGCATCTCCGCGCATGTGGGGTATCGGGGCGATCGTAGTGGGTCTGGCAGCCACGATCGGGATCACCATGCATGGGCGTTCTTATGCTGACGTGGCCACGACTACGTGCATGGTCGTCACTGGCCTTTGCCTCATGACCTGGGCTGAACGCCCGGAAATCAATGGGTAGTTCGCACAACCGACACGTACGGCATATCCGTGCCCACGAGGGGTATCGATGCTCAAGTTCATGGACTGGTCCGTCGTCGTGGTGGGCTGCTTGCTGGTTCTTCTCAGTTTCGGCTTCCGCTGGTGGGAGCGGGCGAAGATTCGCAAAGGAGCGAGCCCCCGCCAGGGCATGCGCTTCTACTCGATCCCCCTGCTCATAGGTCTTGGCATGATCGTCGGCAAGACCCCGCACCTGGTGGGCGCACCGTTCGCCGTTGTCATGACTGCTGACTCGTTGAGTGTTGTGCTGACGGTCACGGCAGCGCTGGTCTTGGTCGTACAGGCGACGCGTCGGGCCGGCTCTGGGCCATCCGCTGAGTGACGACAATGCTTGTCAAGACTGCGTGTGGCGGCTGACACCAGCGGCCGACACCAACAAGCGCGAACAACGGCGGGTCGACGCCGAACCTCAGCGCACGATCAGCCGAGGTGCAAAGCCGGTTGGCCGACGTCGGAGGTCCGGCGTGATCCTGATAAGGATGAGGCCAGACCGCAAGGCCTGCGTCCAGCACGAGGCGCCGTCGACAACTATTTCGACAGCGCTCCGCTGGCTTGCCTCGGATAGAGGGTGTTTCACGGGCTATGGGATAGCGGGACTGCAGCGTTCGATCAGGGCGACGTCACGCCACTCGCTGCGTTCGCGAGTGCCGATGGCGAGTTGGGCGTTGTCGGATGCGTGGGGGCATCACCGTGGATTGTGCCCGATGAACTCTGGGAGCGGATCGAGCCGCTGTTGCCGAGGAGGGAGCGCAGGTTCTGGTACCCGGGCCGTAAGCCGTTGCCGGACTGGCAGGTGCTGTGCGGAATGAGCCCTACCCGCTGCTGTCCCGCGTACTGCTGCTCACCATGGCGTGGCCGCGGGCCTGCGCAACACCGGCTCACGCCTTCCCATGCACGGCGGTGCCCCCGTACGCGTCGCCCGGACGAGCACGGGGGCACCGTCATGCCCTGCAGATGTCAGCCGCGGAAGACCCTGCGACGCCGCAGCACCAGGTAGCCGCCCGCGGCCACCAGCGCCGCCGCGGCGCCCGTCAGCAGGCCCACCGGGGCGCTGCTGCCGGTCTCGGCCAGATCGCCGCTACCGCCCTGCGCGGACGGGGATGCGGCGGCCGACGGGGCGGCCCCGCCCTCGCCGGACGACGCACTCGGCGAGGCCGTCGCACCTGCCGAGCCCGAAGGCGAGGGCGACACGGAGGCGGACGGCGTCGTACCACCACCACCGCCTTGTGAGTCCTTGCAGTCG
>NZ_JAYWVC010000176.1:0-16224 GCF_036281785.1 Streptomyces chiangmaiensis
ACGTCCCTGCCACCCCATAACGGGGTGTCTGGACGAAGGAGCCCACCCAGCAGCCAGCTGGGCGCTACCTCCAAACCCGGCCCTTTAAGGCCGGGTCAAGTTGACCCGTCTCTCTCCCTTGCCGCCATCCGAGGGGGAGCCGTCGTGCCCCGAGGGAGCAGGCGTGGGACTTCGTAGATGTGGACACCGGTGTCCCGCTCCCCGCAGATTGCCTGCACGAGCAGGGAGACGGCTCGTGCGCCATAGCCGGGAGTGTCGTGGGACACCGCGGTCAGGGGCGGATGGGTCAGGCGGCACAGAGGCGAGTCGTCCCAAGCGATGACGGAAAGATCACGTGGGACGTCGCGTCCCAACTCGCGGGCCACTCCGAGAGCTGCCACGGCCATCACGTCGTTGTCGTACATGACCGCTGTGGGTGGGTGCTGAGCGATGAGCAGCTGACGTGTGAGCTGGGCCCCTTGTTCCCCGGTGTAGTCGGATTCCAGCGAGGTCACCTCGATGCCGGCCTCCGCACACGCGTTTCGGAAGGCTGCAACCCGTGTCTGGGTGTGCCGGTACATCGTGGGACCGGACACGTGGGCGAGACGCCGATGGCCGAGGGCAGCGAGGTAGCGCACCACTTCCGTGGCCGCGCCGACCTCGTCGGACTGCAGTGTCGGCAGCTCCGCCCCTTCGCTGATGCCCATCAATACGGCCGGCAGTCCCAGCTCCTTCAGCACCGGGATGCGCTGGTCCTCGGTGCGCAGGTCCTGGACCAGCACACCGTCGACGCTGCGCCGCCCGGCCCAGCGGCGATAGCCTTCCACCTCCTCCTCGTGGCTGCCGACCATCCGGAGCATCAGGGAGTATCCATGCGCTGACAGCTCTGCCTCGATGCCGGAGATAAGGGTCATGAAGTACGGCTCGAACGCCAGGATTTCCGGAGAACGGGCTAGGATCAGGCCCACCGCTTCCGAGCGAGCTCCCGACAGGGCCCGGGCCGCGCTACTGGGCTCCCAGCCCAGCTCGGCTGCGACGGCCAGGACGCGCGCGCGTGTGGCCTCGGCGACACCGGGGCGACCGTTGAGCGCGTACGAGGCGGTGCCTTTGGCAACCCCGGCCAGACGAGCGATGTCGTTGATCGTGGGGCGGCGCTGAATGCCTTCGCCGTCTGCTTTCGAACCGGTTCTCATGCATCCGAGCCTATCGTTCGACCGTTATCCATGCTGGTGACTTGTCTCCCTTCATCTCTGAACGGACTTCTGGATCTCCACTAAGACATCGATCAGAAGAACCGGTTCTGCACCTCAGGGACCACTGGGCTCACGATGCTCTGCCGTAGTCGCAGGCGGACCTCCCCAGCTGCGCTGGGAGAACGGTCACGTCGCGTGCGAATGACAGACGCGTACCTGTCGAGGTGGCGCCGTTGCGGCCCGAAACGGGTCGGCTCGGTCCACCGCCCGCCGCGGCGATCTTCGTGCCGCCCACGTCGACGGCCAGAGCGGTGCCCAGGGTGCGCGCCGTCATGCCCGGACCTCGACCACGGCAACGCCGTAGGGGTCCAGCGAGATCTCCTGTGCGTCGCGTCCCTCATGATCGACCAGCCGCAGCCCGGGGTCCGTGCAGCGGAGCCGCACCTTCAGCGGCTCCGCCGACTCGCTGATCACGAAGGCGAACCGGCGGCCGTCGGCACGCTCGATCACGTCGGTGAAGGCGTGTCCGTCTTCGACCATGACAGCGGGCAGCGCGTCCGCGACATGGGCGGCGGCGCGGTACAGACGTACCGTGTCATCCGGGTTGACACGTGATGTGCGTGCGGCGAAGTACTCCAGCGGGTACGTGGCCAGCACGACCCGTCCGGCGCCGGTGTCCTTCACCAGCAGGGCAGGGCGGCCGTGCTGGTCCTCGGCAACCACCCGGGCGCCAGCCGACTCGACCGGCAGCATGCAGCGGCCGTCAGCAGTTCCCGCGGCCCGGAACGACAGCGTCGTGTCAGTTGGCAGGTCACCGAAGTCTTCGGTGAATCGCCAGGTCACGACGTCCTCAGTGACCGGCTCGGTCAGCCCGTATCGCAGCAGCTTACGCACCCCGAAGAACTCGTCCAGTCCCGGCCACCACGAGCCTCGCTGGACCGGCGTGTCACCGCACGAGTACGAGACGAGCACCGTGGCGCCTGCCTCTGCCGCCTCGCCGAGTGCGCGGCATCCAGGCGCAGTCAGCGCCTTCGCGGACGGCACCACCAGCAGCGGAGCCGCGGGGATACCGTCGAGTTCGCGGACAAGGGCGGGAGAAAGGTCGGCCAGGCGGGCCGAGATGTAGCTCTGCAGCAGGCTGTCTCGCAGCGCGTCCTGGTCAGCCGGGCTCCAGAACGGATGCTCCGCCTCGAGTTGGCTGCTTACCACGATGCCGGTGCGGGTGTCCGCGCGGCGGCAGTTGGCGAGGTCCAGGTCGTCCAGCAGGGTCCGGAAGCTTTGGAGTTCGAGCAACGGCGGCTTGGGCTCGCCGGTCGAGGTGGTGATGCCGAAATGCATCTCGAACGGGTGGTGCCGGTACGGATCCTGGTCGGGAAGGTCGAAATCGGTGTTGTTCCAGGCGATCCAGCCGGTGGCACCCGCGAGCAGGGTGGTGTGCAGCACCTGCCGGTAGTAGTCGGCGGCGCCTTCGTCCGAGGTGAAGTCGCTGGTGAGCCCGAACTCCTCCATCACCACGGGACGACCGAAATGGCTGAGTTCGCACATCATGGCGGGGATCAGGTTCTGACGCACGGGGTCGTCGGTCATGTGGTACGTGTGCGGGCCGATCCAGTCCACCAGCGGAGCCAGTCGCCGGAGCCGGAAGCCGTTGTCGCGGCCGGTCACCTCGATTCCCCATGCGCCGTCGCCGATCGAGACCGGCTGGGTGCCGCCGCCCGCGCGCACCGCCTGCACCATCAGGTCGGCCCAAGCAGTGACATCCTCGTGGTCGGCACCGGGACGGTCCTCTCCTCCCAGCCCCCCGCCCCCGCCTCCGTAGAGCGGCATCTCGTTCGAGATCAGCCAGCCGGCGACGGCCTCATGCCTGTGGAATCGGCGGACCATCTCGCGTACGAACCACGCCTGCCGGTCGACCATCCACACATCGCGGTACAGATCGCGGCCCGCCCTCCACTCAGGGTCCCAATTCTGACCCGACATGTGGCCGACGATGAAGGTCGGGACGGTCGTCATCCCCGCTTCGGTGTGCAGGTCCAGGAAGCGGCCGAACCGGTCGCACAGCTCCTCGTCCACGCGGTCCGGCTCAGGATGGAAGTCCGGCCAGTAGAAGAACGACCGCGTCAGGTTCAGGCCGTGCCTGGCCAGAACGTCCAACTCCTCCCGAACCAGCTGCTCGTCGAAACTGCGCCACATGAGCGGGCCGCCGAGACGGGACCAGAAGTTCGCCCCGACCCACGGCCGGCCGGTTTCAGGCAGCAGCCGCGCAGGGCGAGCGATCGGGGATGGCTCTGTCACAGGGAACTCCTTGAACATCGTTACGGACGTCATGGCGCATGCCGCAGCCCGCCGTGGCCGGCCTTGCCGCGGACATTCCATGCGGGCGAGCAGCTCTCCCGCGGACGTAAGCCACGACAACGCTCCCGAGGCGCCCGTCCCGAGCCGCGTGATCGCCCGTGACCCACTCCACTACCGAACCGATTCGTACGTCAAGAGGCTCGAATTCGTTCGGGAGAATCGTCACCCTGCAAGGCAGGGTAGGCTCTGAAAGTGGGTGACTCACAGAAGGGAGGGGAGAGAACAGGCGGATCGTAAGTTCCTTCTAGGAACCGGTTCGAAAGATCCATGTTCAGGGAGAGCCTGCCCAACCCCCAGGTGCTTCATACGGCCCCTACTGGTGGGCTCGTCTGTTCAACCGGCGCCGGTTCTTCGTGGAGTCCAGCCCCCGCTGGTGACCATGTGTGGTCGCCGGGGGCGTATCGACTCCAGGTTGCTCCGGCCTCGAGCGCGAGCCGGGTCGTGGTGACCGGTGGCGACAGCGGGCGTCGGCGATGACGGGGCTGGGGGTGCCTGTCCCGCTCGAAAATACGATTCGCGGCTGTGGCCTGGGCCTCACAGGAGGATTGCCGGAGGGAGGGCCCGTCCAGCGGTTTCGTCCGCGGTCCGTTACCAGGTCTGCTCGCCGGCACGAACCAGGATCTCGTTGACGGCGACCCGGCGGTCCCGGGTGACGATGTAGGAGACCGCGTCGGCGATGTCCTCGGGACGCAGCATTTCCATGCCCTCGACCTGGCGCTCGATCGCCTGCCGCACACCGTCGCGCAGGTGCGAGCTGAGCTCCGTGTCCACGGTGCCGGGCTCGACCACGCTCACCCGCACGCGCTTCTGCATGACCTCCTGCCGCAGCGCCTCGGTGAATCCGTTGACGCCGAACTTCGTCAGGTTGTAGACAGCCGTCCCGGGCCGCGCCACCCGGCCCGCGGTGGAACTGATGTTGACCAGGTCCGCCACCCGCCGCGGAGAGTCCTCCGCGGCGCGCAGCAGGTGCGGCAGCGCAGCATGGGTGACATACAGCAGGCCCTGGACGTTGACCTCGAGCATGCGCTCCCACTCCTCGAGCGGAGAGTCCACAGCCTGCCCGACGCCCATGGTGCCGGCGTTGCTGACGACCGTGTCCAGGCGCCCGAACTCGGCCACCACAGCCTCCACGGCCGCCGCCGCCTGCTGCTGGTCGGTGATGTCCACCGCGACCACGAAGGCGGTCCCGCCATCGGCGCGGACCTTGTCCGCGAGCTCCTCCAGCCTGTCACGCCGCCGTCCCAGGACGGCGACGGCCGCGCCCTCAGCGGCGAGGCTCCGCGCGGTCGCCTCACCGATGCCGCTGCTGGCGCCGGTCACCAGCGCCACCGTGTTCTGCAGTCGTCCGGTCATCTGATCTCCTTCGTGGATACCCCGGCCTTCAGGCCGGGGAGGAAACGAGCCCCTGCGGGGCAGGGCAGGGAGAGCCGGTTCGCCGCCAGGGCGGACCGGCGTCCACGCCCAACTGCCCGCAGCCCGTCACAAACTGATGCGGTAGTATGTGAACCGTGAAGACCGCCCACGTGAAGCGGGCGTTCAAGTACCGCTTCTATCCCACGGACGAGCAGGCAGCCGAGCTGTCCCGCACGTTCGGATGCGTGCGGAAGGTCTACAACCTGGCCCTTGCAGCGCGCACGGAAGCGTGGACGCGACAGGAACGGGTGAACTACAACCAGACGTCGGCGATGCTGACGGCCTGGAAGAAGACCGCGGAACTCGCGTTCCTCAACGACGTCTCCTCCGTGCCGCTCCAACAAGCCCTCCGGCACCTCCAGGTGGCGTTCACCAACTTCTTCGGCAAGCGTGCCAAGTACCCGCGTTTCAAATCGCGGAAGAAGTCGCGGAAGTCGGCGGAGTACACCACCAGCGCGTTCCGGTTCCGCAGCGGCAAGCTGACCCTGGCGAAGATGGCCAAGCCGCTGGACATCGTGTGGTCCCGTGCGCTCCCCGAGGGTGCGTCGCCGTCCACGGTGACGGTGTCGCAGGACGCGGCCGGGCGCTGATTCGTTTCCCTGCTGTGCGAGGACCAGTCCGTCCAGCCGCTCCCGGCCACAGATACGGCCGTCGGCATAGACGTCGGACTCGAACACCTGCTGACCCTCTCCACCGGGGAGAGGGTCTCCAACCCCCGGCGCGAGCGGCGTGACCGCGCCCGCCTCGCCAAGGCCCAGCGACAGCTTGCCCGCAAGGCCAAGGGCGACGGAGCGAACCGGGCCAAGGCACGCCGGAGGGTCGCCAAGGTCTACGCCCGCATCGCCGACCGCAGGCGCGACTACCTGCACAAGCTCACCACTCGACTCGTTCGTGAAAACCAAACGATCGTGATCGAGGACCTGGCCGTCCGGAACATGGTGAAGAACGGCAGCCTGGCCCGCGCTGTCAGCGATGCGGCGTGGTCGGAGTTCCGGAGCATGCTGGAGTACAAGGCCCAGTGGTACGGCCGCGAAGTGATCGCGATCGACCGGTGGTTCCCCTCCTCCAAGCTGTGCTCCGTCTGCGGCACCTTGCAGGACAAGATGCCGCTGCACGTCCGCACGTGGACGTGTGACTGCGGGACGACCCATGATCGGGACGTGAACGCGGCGAAGAACATCCTGGCCGTCGGGCTGACGGCGTCTGTCTGTGGAGCCGGCGTAAGACCTCAACGGAGAACTCCGGGCGGGCAGTCGGCGATGAAACAGAAACCCCCACGGCGCGAGCCGTAGGAATCCCCCTCGCTCACGAGGGGGAAGAAGTCAAGTTGTCTTCCTCCATGTGTGTGTGGTGGTGATCGCGGCCTGACAGGCCGCAGGTTGTAGCGGGTCGCGGCCGACGTACGTTTGAGCAGGGCCCAAACCAGGGCCCGCGTTGCCGTCGTACCGAGTGCGGGTGAAAGTGCTGCTGCTCGGTCCCGTAGATCTCGGCCCATGCGGGGCGGCCTGGGCGCGCATGAGGCTGCTCCTGGTCCGTTGCGGCCGCCGATGTGCGGGCGAGGGCTTGTGGGTGGTGGTGCCGGCTCACTGGGTGTGTTGCAGCAGTTCGACGAGGTTGCCCTCGGGGTCGGCGAGGTAGGCGAAGCGGATCCCGGGCCGCCGGGCCGGTGCCGGCGGGAAAATGGTGCGGGCGCCGCAGGCGACCGCGGTGGAAATGGCCGCCTCCAGGTCGTCCACGGTCAGGGCCCAGTGGAAGTAGCCCTGGACGCCTGCGCCCTCGACGGGATCGGCGAAGTGCTGCGGTGCCGAGCCCGCGCGCTCGGTCAGTTCGACCGCGGCGCCGCCGGGGCCGCTGAGGAACACGATGCGGATACCGGCCTCGGGAAACTCGGTCCGGTGCCTGTCGTGGAAGCCGAATGCCTCGATGTAGAAGCGGCGTTGCCGGTCGAGGTCGGCGACCGACAGCCCGATGTGATCAAAGGAAACCGTGGACATGGCCAGTTGTGATCCCTTCCCGGTCAGCGGGCCGTGTATCCGCCGTCGACCGGGAGGGCCGCGCCGGTGACGAAGCTGGACCGGCCGGAGCACAGCCACAGGACGGCGTCGGCGATCTCCTCGGGTTCGGCGATCCTGCCGATCGGGTGGGCTGCCACCCGGGCCGCCATCACCTCCGGCGAACGCCCTTCGGCGATCAGCGGCGTGTTGACCAGGCCGACGACGAGGGCATTGACCCGGATGCCGTCCGGCCCGTAGTCCAGCGCGGCCGTCCGGGTCAGCCCGATGACGCCGTGCTTGGCCGCGGTGTATCCGGCGAAGCCCGCCACTCCGACCACACTCGCCCCGGAGCCGACGTTGACGATGGAGCCGAAGCCCTGCGCCTGCATCTGACGCAGCTGGTACTTCATCGACAGGAACGTCCCCCGCAGATCGGTGGCGATCATGCGGTCGAAGGCCTCGACGGAGTAGTCAGCCGTCTTCCGCAGATCGTCTCCGCCACTGATCCCGGCGCTGTTGACACCGAAATCCAGCCGCCCGGAGTCTCCGACAGCCACCTGGACCGCATGCGCGACCGACTGCTCGTCACTGACATCACACGCCACGTGGCGGGCGGTGCCCCCGGCTTCCGTGATCATCCGAACGGTCTCTTCCAGGGTGGCCACCGTGCGCCCGGCGACCGTCACGGTGCAGCCGGCCGCGGCCAGGGCGAGTGCCGAAGCCCGGCCGATACCGGTTCCACCGCCGGTGACCAGCGCCGTGGTGCCCTCGAAAGACTTGTCCATGATCTCTTTCCTGTCTTCCCTGCTTGTACCTGTTCGGGTGGCGTAGCTCTTCAGTGGAGCCAGGGCCGGGGAGCGCGTCGGAGGGATCGTCCCGGGTGACCTCGATCACGTCGCGGGAGACCTGCCGACGGGCCTGGCCCACGCCCTGGTGATGGTTGCGCCGGTTCCGATGGCGGCAAGAACCCGGTCATTCAGAACACCGCCGGACAGCCGGAGTGCGGCCGCTCGTAGAGAAGCGCGACGCCGCAGTACCCGGCTATCCGGAACCCGTTCCGGTTGAACCATAACCGGAACCCGTTCCGGTTTCAAGTGCGGCAGAAAGGGAGCTCGGATCGGCCGACGACAGGGGCGGCACCCCACGACAGGCGCGGCACCACGCGACAGCCCAGGTCGCTGCAAGCCGACACACAACCTCGCAGCAGCTCGGGGTTGTTCAAGCCAACAAGCAGTCGATGGGGGTGTGCGGCTGACCGGCCGGTGCCCAGGTACCGCCATGAGGTTTGAGGGCCACCACGTAAGCCAGCCCGGCGTCACGCAGCGCGAGGTACCAGTCGTCGCTGACGGACAAGGCGCAGTCGGCGACCACCGCCCGGCAGCCGAAGCCCGCCTCCTTCCCCCGCGCCGCGAGCGCGGCGGCCGGCCAGGGCTTGGTGCGGAAGCCCGGATCGGACCGGCCGCGGGCGAAGTGGTGGGCGGGTGTGTAGGGCTGGGCGTGCAGCGGATAGTACGCGCGTCCGTCGGTCCACACCGTGGTCACCGTGATGATGCCGTTGTCGGAGCACGGCAGTTGGCTCCTACCGCCGCTCTATGACCAACCCACTCTGCCGTCAACCCACACTACCGACGGGTTCAACGAACCAGCGGTAGTCGTCGACAACGGCGTGAAGCAGGCCAAGCTGCCTGCGGACTCCCCGCCGTATCGGCGGGTGCACGCCTTCGCCCGGCGCCGACAGGTGGCGAGCCGGCTCGCCGAGCGCCAGGTCCAGAGGCCATGAGGGATCGAGTCGCCGCCGGTCCAAGCTGACGGGTTCGCGGAATCTCGCAGGGGTTGTTGGAGGAACCCAAGGGGCATCCGCTCAATTATGAAGGCTGGCACGTGAGTTCGTGGCTGGATCAAGGGATGGTGATGGCAAGTCGCTGCCTTCGGCGGGACAGCCGACTCGCGACGCCTGCTGCCACAGACGTCGCAAGTTCTCACCCCGGATCCACCGGGTGATCTCTTGCAGGGCCAGCTCCTGTCCCGGGTGGTCGGCCGGGTAGAGCACGGGTGTCGGAGCAGGCGGTGCGCAGCCTGTCCGAAGGGTCTCCAGGGTCGGGAGGGATCGCGGTGCCGCCGTGGCCGATGCGGCCGAGAGCGTGCGGGATCGGCGGTGACGGGCACGCCGGCGAGGGTGGCCGGTGCACCGCGTCGCACAAGGCGAGAAGCGCCCACCCCCTGTGTCCACGGACAGTGGGACGGGTCGGGTGATCCCGGGGAATCGCACCCCCGGGCTACCCGACCTCTTGAAAGGGCGAAGTCGGTCAGTTGATGTCGCGCCGCATGGAGAAGAGTGAGCCCGTGAGTGCGAAGGCGAGCCCGTAGCCGGTCAGTAGCAGTCCGCCCTGCCAGGTGTGGAGGAAATGCTGGGTGGTCAAGGTGACGTTGGTGAGAGCTTGGGAGGCCGGACCGGGTAAATAGAGCGTCCAGCCTTTGAGCGCGGGGATGTTGGTGACGACCGGTTCGGCGACGAAGCGGTACACCAGCAGCGCCACCACGGTGGCCACCTGGTCACGGATCAGGGCGCCGACGCCGACTCCGATCAGGGCGAAGATGGCGTCGCCGGTGAGGACGCCGAGCGCGGTGGCGGGGATGCCGTTGGCGGTGAGGTCGATGTCGATGCCCTTTGCGGCGAGCCAGGGCAGGGCGATCACGGTGACGATGGCCAGGCAGGCGGTCGCGTAGAGGATGCCGACGAGACCGTAGGTGATCAGCTTGGCGGCGATGATCCGGCCGCGGTGCGGGGTGGTCAGGAAGGTCGCGGTCGCGGTCCTGTGCCGGTATTCGCCGGTGATGCCGATGGCGGCGAGTACGGCGGTCAGAGTGCTTGAGCCGCCGGATGCCACGGCGAACAGGCTCTGCTGTCCGGCCGGCGTGTCCAGGGACGGGGTCCAGGTGTCCGGCGCGTCGGCGAAGGCGACGAGCAGACTCGCGTACAGAGCGGTCAGGGCCATGGAGGAGAGCAGCAGCCACAGCCACAGCCGGGTGGTGATCAGTTTGTGGATCTCGCCCGCGACCAGTCGCCGCATATCAGTTCCTCTCCTCTGTGTGGTGGGTCAGAGTGAAGAAGAGCTGTTCCAGCTCGCGGCGGGTGGGGCTGAGTTCGTGCAGTTCGATGCGTTCGGTGTGCGCGAGGCGTCCGATGTCGGCCGGTGTCATGCCGGTGACGGACAGGGCGTCGGGGCCGGTGCGTTCGATACGGGTTCCGTTGGTCGTGGCGCGGTCCAGGGCGGCGGCGAGGGCGGTGGTGTGCGGGCTGCGGACCGTGACGGCGACGGTAGTGGCGGACAGGTCGGCGAGTCGGCCCTGGTGTACCGCTCGCCCTTTGTTGATGATCACGACGTGGTCGACGAGTTGCTGCATCTCCGAAAGCACATGGCTGGAGACGAGCACGGTGCGCCCCTCGTCGGCCAGTGAGCGCAGGAACTGCCGTATCCAGGCGATGCCCTGGGGATCGAGGCCGTTGGCGGGCTCGTCCAGCAGTAGCACCTTCGGGTCGCCGAGCAGGGCTGCGGCCAGGGCGAGGCGCTGGCGCATGCCCAGGGAGTAGCCGCCCACCGGGCGGCGGGCCGCCGCGGTGAGGCCGACCATGTCCAGCATCGCGTCGGCGCGGGAGGGCGGGAAGCCGCCGACCGTGCACAGGACGCGGAGGTGGTCGCGGCCGCTGCGGGCGGGGTGGAAGCCGGTGGCCTCCAGGGCCGCGCCGACTTCGCGGGCCGGTGCGGGCAGCGCGGTGTAGGGGTGTCCGCCGATGGTCGCGGTGCCGGCGTCCGGGGTGATCAGGCCGAGGATCATACGGAGGGTGGTGGTCTTGCCCGCTCCGTTGGGGCCGAGGAAGCCGGTGACCGACCCAGCTTCGACCGTGAAGGACAGATCATCGACTGCCTTGAGGCTTTGGAACTGCTTGGTGAGGCCGCGCACTTCGATCCGGCCGGGCCCGCTGGTCATGGCGTCTCCCGCAGGGCGGTGCCGAGGATGTGGAAGGAGCCGGGTGTTCGGGCGTCGGGGAAGAGGAAGCGGTCGAGGCGTTCGAGGGTGAATCCGGCGTTGTGGATGGCGGCGAGCGTGTCGCGTGACGTGTGGCAGCCGCCGAACAGGTGCGGCCAGACGGTGGCGTCGAGCAGGCGCTGCAGCCACGCGAGGCCGGGGGTGTCGGCTCGTACGTGTTCGAGGAAGTACAGGCGCCCGCCGGGTCGCAGTACTCGGCGGATCTCGTGCAGTGCGGCCTGCTGGTCGGCGACCGAGCACAGAGCGAGGGAGGTCACGGCGGCGTCGAAGGCGGCGTCCTCCGTGGGGAGTCGCTCGGCGAGACCGTCGGTCACTTCGATCGGGGCGGGCATGGCGGCGGCGCTGTCGCGGGCGAGGGCGCGCAGGGCGGGCTCGGGCTCGATCGCGAGGACGTGGGTGACGGTGGCCGGGTAGTGCGGGAAGTTCAGTCCGTTTCCGGCACCCATCGATGACCTGCCCGGTGAGATCGGCCAGCAGGGTGCTGCGGTGTTCGGCCATGCCGCCGCGGTCCATGGCCGGGCCTATGCGGGCGTAGAAGCGTGCGAAGAGCGGGGTGCGGACGGATGCGTAGGGCATTCCACGTCTCACTTACGTGACATCCATTTGTACACTCTGATGTAAACAAACCTACTTGTATACTCGCTCATAAGCAAGGTGAGGTGGACGTCGACCATGGCCCCAGCAGCAGACGGCGAGCAGTCCGTCCCGCCTGTCCCCGGTCGCCGTCTGCGCCGGGCGGAACGGCGCAAGCAGATCCTGGACGCCGCCACCCGCGCCTTCGCTCGCACCGGGTACGGGGCCACGGGCCTGGACGACATCGCGGCCGAGGCGGGAATCAGCCGCGTGATCCTCTACCGGCACTTCGAGTCCAAGGCGGACCTGTACCGCGCCGCTCTCGACCGCGCCTGCACCCGCCTCGTGGACGCCGTCGGCGACGACAACTTCACCGACGACTCCATCCCCGCTCTCGTCGAGGCGGCCGCCGAGGACCCCGACGGCTTCCGGCTCCTGTTCCGGTACGCGGCCCGGGAACCGGAGTTTCGCGACATGACCGACGCGCTCACCACCGCCTCACGCGATGTCACCTATCGCCAGCTAGCCAAGTTGATCTCCGATCCGCACTGGACCGACTGGGCCGCCAGGCTCATCCCCACCGTCACCACCGAAGCGGTGATCGCCTGGCTGGACGCCGGACAGCCCGCCCCCGACCAGGCCGCCGCACGCATCGCACAAGCCGTCCACGGCGTCATCCAGGCAGCCCAGGCACCATAGGCTGGACACCGGCTCGTACGAGTCAAGGGTCAATGCACAAAGCAGGAGCGGTGATGCACGGGCAGGACACAAAGCTGGCGGATCTCCAACGTCAGCAGTGGCAGGACACTTACCGCGCTCACCGGGGAATGTAGGCTCGCCATGGGTTCAACGTCACGGCCTGCGACTTCAGCCCCGCCGGGATCGACCAGCTGCGCACCGACGCCGCGGCCCAGGAGTTGGAGCGGCACGTGTCCGCCGTGGTGCACGACGTGCGTGCGCCGCTACCGCTTCCCGACGAGGCCGTGGACGCGGTGTTCGCGCACATGCTGCTGTGCATGGCCCTGTCCACCGACGAACTCCATTCCGTCATGGCGGAGATCACCCGCGTGCTGCGGCCAGGCGGCACGCTCGTGTACACCGCTCGGCACACTGGCGACACCGACTTCGAGGCTGGCGTCGGGCACGGTGACAACATCTGGGAGCACGGTGGCTTCGCCGTGCACTTCTTGGACCGGGCGCTGGTCGATTCGCTTGCCGATGGCTGGCAGCTGGAGGACGTTCACCCCTTCGAGGAAGGCGAACTCCCTCGTCGGCTCTGGCGGATCACCCAGACTCTTCCCAGCGCCGGGGATAAAGAACGTCTTGCACGGTGATCACGCGGCCGAGCTTCCGCTGTCGACCCTGACCGCCGTACCGAGGATGTGCGGCGCCGTCGGCACAGGGAGAGGTAGGTCCGGTGCTCGGAACCGGTCGACCTGTTCCATGGCGAATCCCGCTCGTGTGATCGCGGCCGACGTGTCCCGGCTGCAGTGGCAGCCGCCGAACAGGCGGGGCCAGATGGTGGCGTCAACAATGCGCTGAAGTCCGTGGAGGACGGGGGGCTCGGCGCGGACGTGTTCGTAGAAGTGCAGTCGGCCACCCGGCCATAGGACGCGGTGCATCTCGAGCAGGGCAGCATCCGGGTCGGTCACCGAACACAGGGTGAGGCACGCGACGGCGGTCCCGAAGGACGCGTCATCGGTGGGCATTTCCTCGGCCATGCCGTCGACGACCTCGACGGGGACCGGTGCCGACCGTGCTGCTTGCCGGGCCAACTCGCCCAGGTGCGGGTCCGGTTCGACGGCGAGCACGCGCGTAACCTGTGGCGGGTAGTGCGCGAAGTTGAGGCCGTTGCCCGCGCCCACCTCGATGACGTTGCCGCTGATTCCGGCGAGCAACTGCCGTCGCCGGTCGGCTCCCCCCGAACGCTGCGTGGACGGGCTGCGCCAAGCGTAGAAGCGAGCAAAGAGCGGGTTGTTGACCCCGGGGCTCACGGCGGGCGAGCCGTCGCTGTCTTGTCGGACTCGCGGGTTGGTGGTCATGCGGTGTCCGGCCCTTTCCTGATCTGTGCGGTCAGTGCCCGCGCTGCACGGTCGACGTCCCCCTCGCCCGTCCAGCGCCCCAGGCTCAGCCGGAACGCGGCGAGAGCCCGCTCCGTCGAGTGCCCCATGGCGAGGAGCACGTCGGAGGGGCGGTGGGTACCGGAGTGACAGGCGGACGCGGTGGACGCCGCGACCTCTGACGTCGCGGACAACACATCGGCGGCGACGATCCCGCTGACGCTGATGTTGAGGGTGTTGGGCAGCCGCTCGGAGGGGTGGCCGTTGACCTGGGTTCGGCCCGGGAAAGCTGCTTCCAGGGTGCGCTGAAGGAGGTCGCGCAGACCGGCCAGCCGCCTGGGCTCGGTGCTCAGCAGCCGTGCGGCCTTGGCCGCGGCCGCACCGAGGCCAACGAGCGCGGCGACGTTCTCGGTGCCGGCGCGTTGGGCGCGCTCCTGTCCGCCGCCGCTGATGACGGGCTCCAGGTGGAGCGGTTTACGGATGCGGAGGGCCGCGATGCCCTTGGGCGCATAGAACTTGTGGCCCACCAGGGTGAGCAGGTCGACGCCCAGCAGGCCGACGTCAACCGGGATCTTGCCCATTGCCTGCGCGGCGTCCGTGTGAAAGAGCGCGCCGGCTTCGTGGGCGATGTCAGCGAGTTGGGGAATCGGGTGGATCGTGCCGGTCTCTCCGTTGGCGAACTGGAGCGAGACGAGTGCGGTGCGTTCGTTGACCGACCGGCGCAGCGCCTCGGGGTCGACGCTGCCATGTTCGTCGACGGCCAGGTAGGTCACCCAGATCCCGTGCCTGCGCTTGAGTGCTTCACAGGTCTCCAGGACGGAGGGGTGCTCGGTGATCTGGGTGATCAGGTGGTTCCGGCCCGTACGCAGGGCGGGGAGCATCGCCCCCTGGAGTGCGAGTGCGTTGGCCTCGGAGCCGGTGCTGGTGAAAACGATCTCTTCCGGTGCGGCCCCGATCAGAGCGGCGACCTGCGCCCGGGCCGCTGCCACAGCAGTGGCAGCGGAGCGGCCGTAGGCGTGGCTGCTGGAGGGGTTGCCGAAGTGGGTCGTCAGGTACGGCAGCATCGCCTCCACGACCTCGGGGTCGACAGGGGTGGTGGCGTTGTAGTCGAGGTAGGCGGGGCCGTCGCGCAGATGGTCGACGATGGACATGGTGCGGCTCCTGGTCGCGGAGGTTGGTTCAGGCGGAGCTGGCGAGGCACAGCTTGACCTGGAGAACACCGGGGTTGGTCATCGCGGTGCCGTCCGGGAAGACCACGGTCGGGACCACCTGGTTGCCGCCGTTGACACTCTCGACGAACTTCGCGGCCGTCGCATCCTGCTCGATGTCGACGTCGGTATACGGGATGTTCTCGCGGTCGAGCTGCTTCTTGAGGCGGTCGCAGTAGCCACACCAGGGCGTGGAGTAGACGGTGATCACGGTGGACTCCTTGTCGGGTGTGACGAGGGTGGTGGCGGGCCAGTCGCAGGCTTCGGTGAGGACCCGGCGTACCAGGTGGGCGGTGGTGGTGTACGGCGCGTACTGCGCGGTGTGCTCCAGCTGCTGCAAATAGCCGTCAGCCCAGGGCCAGATGTGGACATGCAGCAGCTCATGGGCGAGTGTCCACGCCTCCTGGGTGGACAGGTGTCCGTCCACCGTTCCGGCCGCTGTTCCGTACAGGCGTGCCAGCAGCGACAGTTCGACGGCGAGATGGTCGTGGTCAAGGACCGCGTCACGCTCGCCGATAACCGGGCGAAGGTCGTGACGTTCCATGAGGTGAGTCGGCGGCGGGAGTCTCACCCGCCGCCGCTCGCAGAACCGTGCGGAAACCTCTCGGCTTACACGGCTCCCATCGTCCAGCCAGCAGGCTTGAGACCGAACCGCCAGTGGGCGAATAGATTCGGGTACCGGCGGGCAGTACCCGCCAGCAGTTCCCGAGCCTTCTTTTCCCGGCGGCGAAGCCGCTTGTACTTCCGGCAAGCCCAGCGCACCAGATAGTCATTGAGGCGCTGGAGAAGGGGATACAACATGGACTTGTAGAAGCGCCCGTAATAGTTGATCCACCCTTGCACGATGCCGTTGAACATCCGCGCAAGGTCGTTGAGGGACTTGTCACTGCGGCGGGCGATATGCCAGGATCGGATCTCCTTGCCCATCGCCTTGATCGCCTGTTTACTGACCGCGGGCAGGAAGCTCACGAAGTGTTTCCCGTACCGGTTCTTGGCCAGTCTCGGCCGGAAGGTGTACCCGAGGAACGTGAACGACGTGTGCTCGAACGAGCCACGCCGGTCGGTGTCCCTGCAATACACCACGCGCGTCTTGTCTGGATGTAATTCCAGACCGACTTGCGCCAGCCTCGCAGCAAGTGCGTCCCGCACTCGGCGGGCCTGATGCTCGCTGCGGCAGTGAATCACCGCATCATCGCAGTAACGCTCAAACGTGACCTGCGGGAACTCCCGCACCAGCCACATGTCGAACGCGTAGTGGAGATACAGATTTGCTATCACAGGCGAGATTGCCGACCCCTGGGGAGTCCCGCGTTCCCGTTGCTGCACCGTGCCGTCCGGCTTCGCCAGCGGGGCCACAAGCCACCGCTTGACGTAGAGCAGGACCCACTTCCCGTCCTCA
>NZ_JAYWVC010000177.1:0-16169 GCF_036281785.1 Streptomyces chiangmaiensis
TGAAAGACTCAGTGAGCGCCCGTCTTCAACTCTTCAGGAGTCTGCTTGCAAGTCGCAAGCGGCCCTGCCCAGCTAGACGCACGACTTGCAAATCGCAAGTGGACTTGCCGAAGGAGTTGAAGTTGATGTCCTGGAACCACTCAACGATCTGAGCAGAACTGCGAAATGGGGTTCTGGGGGCCACGATGGGCAATCCCATAGATCTCTCAAGAGCGCGCCGTCGCGGACGAGATCCCCGCATCTGGAGATCCTGCCCGGGTAGATCGCGAGGCTCAGTTCGCTCGCGACCCACTCGCGAGGCTGGGATGCTGGGGGGAGAAGGCGGGGTCTTGTGGGGTGGCGCGGGAGTTCTTCCGCACGGGTCGGCGTGCGGGCGCTGCCCGTCCACTCCAGCCCGTACAGGCCACCGGCCGCGGATCGCGCGAACGCCGCGGTACATGGGTTCAGGCAGCGACGGGGTGGGGACCCCGCGGCGACCATCACTGGGGCCCGGCACAGCCTGACGGGCGTCCATCGAAGCCGGGCGGCTCGAAGTGGCTTTCGTCGACGGCAGTCGCATGGGGCTGGTTGCGCGCTCCCGTGGGACTCCACGTGCGGCGATCCGGCACGGAGGTTCATATGGTGGGCACGGTCCAGCACACGTTCGTCACGGTCAACGGCGTGCGGCTGCATGTCGCCGAGCAGGGCGAGGGCCCGCTGGTTCTCCTGCTGCACGGCTTCCCGGAGAGCTGGTACTCCTGGCGGCACCAATTCGGTTCGCTGGCTGCGGCGGGGTATCGGGCCGCCGCTCCTGACCAGCGTGGCTACGCCCGCAGCGATCAGCCCGAAGCCGTCGAGGCGTACACCCTGCTGCATCTGGCCGGGGATGTCATCGGGCTGGTCGATGCACTGGGCGAAGAGAGCGTGGTGCTCGCCGGCCACGACTGGGGTGCCTTTGTCGCCTGGGTGACGGCCATGCTGCGCCCGGACGTCGTGCGCGCCGTGGCGGGCCTGAGCGTCCCGCCGGTACTGCCCGGAGGGATGAGTCCGCCGTCGATCACGCGGAAGAGGTTCGGTGACGGCTTCTACCAGGTCGTCTTTCAGGAACCAGGGGTCGCCGACGCGGCGCTGGCCCGGGACCCGCAGACCACGTTCCGCCGGATCCTCTACGGAGCCTCGGGGGACAGCCCGTCCAGCACCAGCCCCTGGATGGTTCCCGACCGTGGCACGCTGCTGGACTTCATGCCGGAGCCGGAGCAACTGCCGGGCTGGCTCACCCACGACGACATCGAGGTCTTCGTCGGCGATTATGTCCGCCACGGCGACCGCGCCTTCACCGGCGGCCTGAACTGGTACCGGAACACAGAACGCAACTGGGAGCTGCTCGCGGCCTTCCGCGGCCGCCGGATCGAAGCGCCGGCGCTGTACATCGGCGGGGACCGTGACATGGTCGTCGGCCTGTCCGGAGGGCCGGACGCCACGCTGAAGAAGGTCGAGCAGGCGGCACCGCAGCTGTTGCGTGGTGTGATTCTGCCCGGCTGCGGCCACTGGACCCAGCAGGAACGCCCCGACGAGGTCAACCGGGAGCTCCTGGACTTCCTTGCGCAGCTGCCCGGAACACCATGATGGACAGCCGAGGTCAGTGGTCACGCTTGGAAAAGGGGCACGTCGGCTGTCATGCGCTGGGCCTCCGTGCGCGCGTCGCCCGCCGGCTCGACGACGTGGAGGGCATCGAGCACCGCGACCGCGTCGGGCAACCGGTCACGGATCGCGTTGCGATACCCGCGGAACGGGTCCACCGGCAACGTCGGCGTCGCGGAGCGAACCCGCAGTGAACCGATCAAGGGCGGAAGCGGACGTAGAAGGACGCGTCCGAGGGGCCGGACTGATCGGCCAGAGTGTGGTTTCTGTGCTGCTGGGGTGAGCGCGGTCAGCGCATCAGTTCGGCGGCCAGGAGCTCCATCAGGAGGCCGTCGTGCCACGTGCCGTCCAGGCCGCGCTCGTACTGTCGCATGATGCCGACCGGCTGGAAGCCGACCTTTGCATAGCAGTGGATCGCCGCGGTGTTGTCGGCCGCTGGGTCGATGACCAGGCGGTGGTAACCGTGGTCGTCGATGAGGTGGCAGGCGAGTGTGCGTACGGCGTCGGTGCCCAGACCGTTGCCATGCAGCGTGGGATCGAGGAAGAGGTCGATGCCGGCGTGTCGGTAGTCAGGATCCTCCTCGGAGTACCACTGGATCATGCCCACAGCCCGCTGTCGGTAGTGGACGGTCAAGGCGTGGATGTCAGGGTCCTGGAGATCTGCCGCGATGTCCGCAGCGAGGTCGTCCTCGCCCCGCCAACGTGCACGCACTTCGGGTGTGGCCCGGATGGCGGCCAGAGCAAGGATGTCCTCGGCGATGGTGGGGCGGAGGACGACGAAGGCGCCATGCAGCACGGTCATGGCCAGGAACACTATGCGACCGGGACGGGAACCGCCTTGCGCCGGCGATTCACTCCGAGTCCGGGATGTCACGGACGGCACCGACGGCGCCCGACCGTGTCCCATCGAGAGGTGCAGTCACCGACCAAGCTGTTTCGACGCGGGCTTGCGGGTCAGGGCGAGCGGTCGTGCTGACAGGCACGGGTCCAGCGTCACGCGTTCGAGCTGTAGGTGCACTTGATGCCTGCACCGCGGACATCGGTCGTGACTGCCCCGTGGTCCCTGTTCCGGCAGAACTGCCTTGCCTCGTAACGACCTCAAGGAGCTGTTCGTACGCGAACGGCACCGGCGCGGCGGCGTCGGGGGACAGCTGATGGAAGCCGTTCGTGGGGCGGGACGTGCCGCCGGCTGCTTACGCCTGGAGTGGACCGCGGGCGCCGACAATCCTCCGGCGCTCGACTTCCACAAGGCGCTGGGCGTCGAGCCGCGCGAGGCCCAGCCCTTCTACCGCGCTGCCCTGCGGCCCGTCGGTACGCGAAGCGGATCACGGCCTGCCGGCGGAGTTCGTGGACATGGAGACTTTCTCCTGGCAGTGCTTGTCAATGGAGCACCGTCCCCTGATGTGTCGCGGCGGCGTCAGGCACGCGGCGCCCGGGTCCGACGCCACCTTTGCTCGGCTGCCAGGGCGCAGCCCTTGCCCGAGTGCAAGCATGGGATATGTGGGTGGCAAGCGGGATGTAAAGGATCCTCGCCCGACCGTGCGGCCGAGTCACGCCCTCCTTGTGATCCCACTCGGTCTGATCATTGTGATCGTGATCGCGGACGTCTTCACCGACAAGAGCTCTCAGCTGGGTCCGCTGCTGATCGTCGCTCCAGCCGTCACCGCGTCCTTTGCCGGCCCGCGCCTCACCGGGCTCATGGGCGCCCTGGCCGTAGCAGGCCAGATCCTCTCGGCCCTCGCCGAGGGCACCGGCATCACTGCGGGGCTTCAGATTCAGGTCGTCGGCCTTGCGGTGGTCTCCGGGTTCCTGGTCGCCCTCCGCGCTGTGCGCGACCTGCGCGAGCGACAGCTCGCACAGACACGCTCCATCGCAGCGGCTGCGCAAGAAGTCCTGATCCGACCTCTTCCCAAGCGCTGTGGGTCGCTGCGCATCGCCACCGACTACATCGCCGCCGAGCTGGAGGCACGGGTCGGCGGCGACCTGTACGCGGCTGCGCGCGCCGACAGAGCGACCCGGGTGATCATCGGTGATGTCCGAGGCAAGGGGCTGCTCGTCATCAAGGACACATCCCTCCTGCTCGGCGCCTTCCATGGCTCCGCCTATCGCAACCTCTCACTGCCGCACATGGCGATCCATCTGGGCAATGCCATGTACTGGAGCTGGGCCGGCGCCGCCGATGACGACCCCGAGGCCGGTGAGTCCTTCGTGACCGTTCTGCTCCTGGACTTCCCCGACCACGTCGGGCACGTGGAGACGATCAGCTGCGGCCATCCGCCGCCTCTGCTGATGCACGACGGTGAAGTCAGCGCCCTGGACGCGCGCAGTCCGGGGCTCCCGCTGGGCATCACCGTCCCCTCGGAGGACCAGTATGTGGTCGACACTTTCCCCTTCGAAGTCGGCGACGTTCTGCTCCTCTACACCGACGGTGTCATAGAGAGCGCCAGCCCCAACGGCACCTTCTACCCGCTCACCAAACGGATGGCCGCCTGGGGCGGCACTGGCGGCCCTGAACACCTCGTCCGATTCGTACACGAAGACCTGCTGCGCCACGCCCAGGGACCCCTCGGTGACGATGCCGCCCTCATCGCCATCCAACGCCTCCCCGAACGGGCGGAATGATCGGCCACACCCCGCCGGGGACATCGTGCACTCGCCCGACGGGGCCGCACGCGGCGCGATGAGCGACCGGTGACGCTCCCGCATCTCTGTGGAGATGCGTGTGAGTGCCCGGTCCGGGTGCCTGACCGCGCACTCAAACGTCGATTCGCGGTGGAGGTCCTGCCTGTGGGCATCGTTCATCTCGTGGATCATGGCCGTCCGCGAGACTCTCATCCAGAGCCCAGGACCACCGCCGCGTGGACCGTCTGCACGCGACTACGGACAGTGCCCGTTGGCGAAACACGTGACGAGTCTGTTGGTCCTCATGAATGATGTCCGTTCCTCGACCCGAACTTGAGGGTGATGGTTCCCCCGCGCGCGCGTGGCGGTGTCCCACGACAGCGCACGCGCCCGGTCACCCCGCGGGCGGGTCCGAACGGCCGGCCCGGTAGGAATGAGGCATGGACAACGTCATAGACCTGCGCAGCGACACCGTCACCCGCCCCACCGATGCGATGCGGACCGCCATGGCACGCGCCGAAGTGGGCGACGACGTGTTCGGCGACGATCCCGCCGTGAACGCCCTCCAGGAGCGGGTGGCACAGTTGCTCGGTTTTCGCGCCGCGCTGTTCGTCTCGTCCGGTACCCAGAGCAACCTGTGCGCACTGCTCAGTCACTGCGGGCGGGGCGAGGAGTACATCGCCGGGTCGAACGCCCACCTCTACAGCCACGAGGGCGGCGGGGCGGCCGCGCTCGGCGGAATCCAGCCGCAGCCGTTGCCACACCAAGAGGACGGGACACTCGACCTGGCGGACATCGAGGCGGCCGTCAAGCCGGACGACCCGCATTTCGCGCGGAGTCGGCTGTTGTGTCTGGAGAACACGTTCAGTGGCACCGTGATCGCCCCTGAGTATGTTCAGGCGGCCACAGCATTGGCCCGCAAGCACCAACTGGCGACGCACCTGGACGGCGCCCGGCTGTTCAACGCCGCGGTGGCCGGAGACGGCGATCCCTACGAAGGGGCGCGGAAGATCGCGGAGCAATTCGACAGCGTTTCGGTGTGTTTCAGCAAGGGCTTGGGGGCGCCGGTGGGCTCGGTGCTGCTCGGTTCGCCGGAGTTCATCGGTGAGGCCAGGCGATGGAGGAAGGCACTGGGGGGCGGGATGCGGCAGGCTGGCGTCCTGGCCGCGGCAGCCTCCTACGCGCTGGACCACCACGTCCGGCGCCTGGCCGACGACCACGCGAACGCCGCACTGTTCGCCGAGATCCTCGACGGTGTACCGGGGCTGGAGGTCGGCCCGGCGCGCACCAACATGGTGTTCGCACGGCCTGTCCCGGGCGTCACGCCACCCGACCTGGTGGAGCGACTCGCGGCCCGGGGTGTGCTGGGCACGGGTGGCCGGCCGCAGATCCGGTTCGTCTTCCATCTCGACGTCTCGAGGGCGGACGCGGAGCGCGCGGCGCACCTGGTACGAGAGACCCTTGCCGCAGCCGCCGCCTGAGGGCGCGTGGGGAGTGGCCCTCACGGCTGGTCGGGAGGCCCAGCACCGCCTCCGGTGACGCGACGGGGCCGGTGACCGCGTCGCGGTGGCGAGATGCCGACACAGCGGGGGCCGTCCTGTGGGGAGCTGTCGAGTTCCCCACAGGACCGGGCACCTCATCCTCAGCAGGCGCCCTCATCCTGCCAGGGGCCCCATTCCGTTGCGGCAGGCGCCTCGTTCTGGGTCCACCACTTGGCTTTCCAGTTGTGGTTGTTGTAGGAGACCTCGTTGCCACTCTCCGATGTCGCTGCGGCCGTTCATTCCCGAGAAGCCCTCATGGGCGTAGGCGGTGGTCTGGTCCCAGCCGAAGGTGGACTGCAGGATCTGATTGAGCAGGCAGCCCGGTACGGGGCATTTCACGGCGCTCCGCCGAAGGCGGAGCTGGACCGGTACTTCTTCCTCGATGACGCCCCCCGTTGCGCCGTGGATGCCGTAGGCGGCGGCCTTCGGCCCACCGCTGCGCAGCACGACCACCGCATCTCCGGCGGGTATCGCAGCGAGCGCCATCACGTACCAACCCAGCAGCGACGTCGTCGCGACGAGCATCAGAACGAAGACGAAGACCCCGCACGCGATCTCGCGCAAACCCTTCACGCGCAGCCAGGGCCGGAAGGCGGGGTCGTCGGCCGGTGTATCGGGAATGCCGAAACCGACGGCGGCCTGTGGCGTCGTGAAGGCGCGCCCGCCCATGAAGATGAGGGCCGCGCCGAGCAGGCCGGCGAGAACAGTGGCACTGGTGGTGAGCATCAGCTGTCCCGTCCGTCGAGGGAATCTTTTTTGACGAAGTGGTTGTCGTGGATCTCGTGCAGGTGCTCGGCGTCCCGCTCGTCCGCGGCGGCGATCCGGGCGAAGGACTCCACTCGAGGGCCGGCGAGCACATCGATCGTCGATCCGCCGGACCCAAAGGACATCGATCGGGTTCCGGGGGCCCCGCGGTCACGGCGCGAGTCGCGAGACGACGCCACGCTGTCACGGGACGAGAACGATCCGGCCGCGGACGCCGCCCTTGGCCATCGCCTGGTAGGCACCGGCTGCTTCGTCGAGCGGCGCGACGGCGTGGACGCGAGCCGGCAGTTCCCCCGTCGTCACCCGTGCGAGCAATCGGGCGAGAAGCGCACCGTCGGGATGGGCGAACACGACCTCGACGGCGATGCCGCGCTCCTCGGGAAGCCGCGAGGCCGGCTGCACGCCGACGAAACGGCCACCGTCGCGCACCGCCCGCAGGGCGTGCTCCTGCAGGGCTCCGGCGTCGGCAACGGCATCCCAGTCCTGCCCGAGATCGGTGGCGAAGTCGACGCCGAGGCCCCGGACGAACGGCTCGTCGGCCGCTCGGGCCATCCCGGTCACCTGCCAGCCGCGGTCCTGGGCGAGTACGGCGACGTGCGCGCCCACCGCACCGGCCGCGCCGGTCACCAGCAAGCGCCGAGCCTTGCTCGACGCCTCACCGAGGAGGTCGACGAGCTGGGCGGCGGCGGTGGCGTTGAGCGGCACCGTCGCCGCCTCGACCAGGTCCATGCCGTCCGGAACGACGGCGACATTCGCGGCGGAGACGAGGAGGTGCTCGGCATGGGACCCGTGGTCGCGGTCGAAACCGTCGATGAACCCGGCAACACGGGTGCCGACCTGCAGCTCGACGCCGGGTCCGGCGGCATCGACAGTGCCGGCGAAGTCCCAGCCGAGACCGGTGTAGTCCGGCTGGTGGACCAATCCGAGCTGGTGAAAGACGCCCCCGGCCACCCCCAGGTCGACCGGGTTGATCGCTGCGGCGGCAATCTTGACGCGGATCTCCGCCGGCCCCGGCTCAGCCACCGGGACGTCGACGGTCTCGATCGACTGGGGTCCGGACGGCACGCGGACCACGGCCCGCCGAGACGTCATCTGATGCATCGCCATCTGCTCCTTCGTGGAGGCCTTGTGAGGTGGTCTTGCCATCGCTGTGGTGCAGCACCACCATGAACGCACCTGCTTCCCAAGGAGAAGTAGGCACCTTGAGGTGCGTAAGTCACCGAGCGGAAGAGATGAGTTATGGCGACCAGCACCGCGTCCCAGCGGCGGGCCGCAGCCAAAGCGGAGTACGACGCATTCCTCGCGGCATGTCCCAGCCGCCAACTCCTGGAGCGAATCTCCGACAAGTGGGTCGCCCTTGTTCTCGCCGCCCTGGGCGGGGACGGTCCGCGTCCCGGGGCTGCCTCCGGCGACGAACCGCGGCCCATGCGCTTCTCCGAGCTGTCACGCCGGATCTCGGGCGTGAGCCAGAAGATGCTGACGCAGACGTTGCGCTCACTCGAGCGCGACGGGATGGTGACCAGGACCGTGACCCCCACGGTGCCAGTCACCGTCACTTATGAGCTGACCGATCTCGGTCGCTCGCTCCAGGGAGTCATGCGGGGAATCAAGGAATGGGCGGAGGGCCACATGGAGGAGGTCCTCACCCATCGCGACAGCTACGACCACAGGCAATGCGACGCCGCCGACTGATTCGAAGAGAAGTCGGCTGTCATATCCTGACGATGACAGCAAGTGGTCAATCTTCGCTGCACCCACCGTCGACGAACCCCTGCACCACCTGCTGGCCGATCCGCGCGCGGCTTGCACCACCGTCGTCGACAACCTCTGGGTGCCTGGTCACCGTCGACTGATCAAGCTGGAGTCCTACCGGCGGACGCTGGGCGACGGCACGGTCCGTACGATCCAGCTGAGTCCGCGTGATCCGGATGAGCGCTGGTTCTGCGAAGCCCGCCCGTGTAGTCCTCGCGCGCCTGGCCCGGCGGCGGGCCTTGGCCCGGGCGCCCTTTGCCTTGACCGGGCAGCGGCGCCTCGCGAGTCCAACTCCTCAATGTTCGCGCCCAGGATCTCCTCCGCCTGTCCGGCGGTCGCGTACAGCATCCGCCACAGCGTCTTCTCCCGCAGGTGCACCTCCCGCCGCGCGATCAGCCGGTCCACGGCCGTCTTCGAGCGGGCCGGGGTCTGGGAGTCCGGCACCGCCAGCCGCTTCGCCAAGGCCGGGACGGACGGCCCGTCGTAGCCGTACTGCTCGCACCAGCCCAGCCACGACAGCACCGCTGCCCGGCGGGCGCTCCAGGTGTTGACCGCCGCGGTGCCCCACAGCAGTTCCAGGGCCTCGCCGATCTCGTCGTCCGCGACCAACCCGAGCGGGCGGGCCTTGCCGATGCGCTCGGCCGTCTTGCCGACGCCGGTCGAGCAGCTGCGGACCGTGTTCGGGTTGCCGAGCGAGTCGAGGAAGGCATCCGCCGCCGCGCGGACGGTCAACGCCTTCCCGGCCGGCAGTTGTACGACGGTGGGCACCGCTTCCCCCTTGCCGCAGATAACAGGGCTGCTTCACGTACGGCCCGGAGAACGTCACCGCAGGTGACGAATCAAACTCCCGCAGACAATAGGGCGCTATCTGCGGGAAGACTTCAGAACTCCGCGGCCCCGCCGGTACCACCGACCGCCCACCAGGACCGATCAAGGCTCAGCACACGATCTGACACGGATGTTCCTCAACTCCCGTTTCGGCAAGTGGTAGTCCGTCATCGTCACCGCGATCCGGCTCCGGCTTCGTCCATGATCCGCCGGATGAAACCCGGCGGTGAGGCGCTCGAAAACCAGTGGTGCAGCGCCGCTGTGCGCCATTACCGTGCTGCCGAACCAAGTCGTCTGGACAAGGACATGCCGTTGTACACCCTGTGAGACCTCCCGAGAGCTGATTTGTCGCGCGTCGCGCATGTGCGCCGCGCTGCTTTTTGCTTCGGTCTTCTCACTGAAACCGGTGTACTTCTGTGCTCAACAACTGGGTGGTCGTGCCCACCTGCCTCCCGCTCGTTCGCCGCCGTTGCCACACGTGCGCGTCCGAGCGCTTCCGGGCAAGCGGTAAATTTCGCGTCAACGCAAACCACAAGCTCATCGACGCCTGGCTCCTCGCGCTCTGTACCGCTTGCGGGGAAACTGCAAAGCTCACGGTCCTGGAGCGGATGAATGTACGCTCCGTAGCACCTGAGCTGCTGGACCGGCTGCATGACAACGACCCTGGCCTGACAGCTGAGCTGCTCCGGGACCCGGTCGTGCGACGCCGTAATCGAATTGCCCTCGACTGGGACAACGCCTGGCGCCTCGACACCGGCGGATCGGATCACCTGGACCGCGAGGTGATCGACGTCTTGGTCCGCTTTGCGGCGCGGATCCCTGTCCGGCCGGTGCGACTGATCGCTGAAGGCTGCGGTCTTTCGCGGGCCGAGGTCGAGAGACTGATCACGGAGGGGAAACTCGTTTCGGCTGTCCGGCTGAGCGGCAAACTCTCCGGCGACTTC
This sequence comes from Streptomyces chiangmaiensis, assembly GCF_036281785.1. Taxonomy (NCBI): domain Bacteria; kingdom Bacillati; phylum Actinomycetota; class Actinomycetes; order Kitasatosporales; family Streptomycetaceae; genus Streptomyces; species Streptomyces chiangmaiensis. The sequence goes on from NZ_JAYWVC010000177.1 coordinate 10,073, forward strand.
ACCTTCACGCTCAAGCGCTGAGCCCTCCGCGGGACCACGGGCCTGTCCGGCAAGAAGCGCCGGACAGGCCCTCGTTCTCAACGCGCTGGTGCTGCTCTTCAACACCCGCTACCAGGCGCCGCCGGTGTGGACGCCCAGGTCGCGGCCGGGGCACCCGCACCGAAGAGGGCTCAGCGGAGGAACTTCAGCATAGGGGTCCGGGGCCATTCGAGATCCGTCCGCTGGGCGAACCTGGCGTCCTCACTGTAGGTCCGCAATTGGAATGTCCTGTTCCGCGATGGCAACCTGCATGTTCTCTCCGTGTCTCATTCGTGGGCCACGGTATTTGTCTCACGATCTTGGCCCTTTCCTTGGGGGCGGAGGTAGGGGCTGGTTGATCGACTCAACGCGCGCCAGGTACGACTCCAGGGTGGGGAACTCGTCGACGCGAGCCGGGTAACCGCAGTCGGTCACGGCAGTTGTAGTTCCGGCGTCTGTGCTGGTCGGCGGCTTGCGGGGTCGGGTGCGGGCACAGGTACGGCCACCGTGATCATGAACGTTTGTGACGACGTTTCAGGACCAGGTGGCCGTGGAGGCCACGATAGCCCAGGCTGCCTGGGGCCGGGTGTTCCCGGCGGCGATGGATGCGATCGCGGGCTGCTTCGCGCGGCGTGAGACACGTGCGACGGCAGCGGAGATGATCACAGGGCTGCTGACGGAGGTGGACACGCGGAACTGCTGGACGCTGGCTGAGGCGCTGGGGCATCCAGGCCCGCACCGGCTGCAGCACCTGCTGTCACGGGCGAGGTTCGACCATGACCGGGCCCGGGAGGAGATCGCCCGCCTGGTCGTGCGTGAACTTGCAGGTCAGGACGTGGTGCTGGTCGCGGACGAGACCGGGGACGCGAAGTCCTCGACCGACTGCGTCGGCGCCGGCCGCCAGTACTCCGGCGCGATCAAAGGCGTCGGACTGTGCCAGGTCGCCGTGCACCTGGCCGCGGTCACCGAGTCGGTGCGAGTGGTGATCGACCGGGCCCTGTATCTCCCGAGGGACTGGGCTGCGGACGAGGAGCGCCGCGAAGCAACCGGCGTCCCGGAAGGGATCATGTTCGCGACGAAGCTGCAGCAGACCGCCGCCATGGTCAAAAACGCGCTCGAGCTGGGTGTCCGGGCACGCTGGTTCGCCGGTGACGATGTGTATTCGGGCCGTGAACTCCGCAGGAGCATGCGGGAGTTCGGGCTCGGCTACGCGGTCGGCGTCTCCCACACATACACGGCCACCGATGGAGCGGGCCGCCGGTGGAAGGCCCGCCAGATGATCAACAAGGTGCTGCCGCACCAGTGGATGCGCATGCAGACCGGACACGGAACGAAGGGCACCCGCGAGTACGACTGGACCTGGCTCGATGTCCGTGCGGACGACACCCCCGACGGACACGGAGATGACGGCACCAGCGTCCTGGTCGCTCGCCGGCACCGGTACACCGGCGAGATCTCCTTCTTCCGCTGCTGGTCGACCGACGATGTCACCCTCGCCCAGCTGGTGGAAGTGATCTGCCGCCGGTGGCGGATCGAGGAGACCTTCCAACTCGGCAAGACCTTCACCGGCCTGGATGAAGGGCAGGTGACCTGCTGGAACTCCTGGATGCGCTGGTCACTGTTCTCCCTCGTCGCATCCGCCGTCCTCGCCCTGACCGCCGCTGCCACGACCATGGCCGGCCCTGCCGGACCAGCCCATCTCGTCCCGTTGACCTGCCCCGAACTCGTCCGATTCCTTCGGGTGTTCGTCCTCACACCACCAGCCCGGGACACGGAACACACCCTGCACTGGATGGCCTGGCGCCGCCACCATCAAGCCATCGCACGAGCCTGCCACCACCGCCGACACGCTCTTCAGGACCAGCCATGACCAGAACTACAGCTGCCGTGTCGGTACGCGGAAGCGGCTGCCCCTTGCGCGGCCCGTGTTGGTAGCAGCCTTTGGCGTACTCGTCCCTGGAGTGCTCGACTTTGGCTGCGAATTTGAGGGGGCCGGCCCAGGTGACGAGGGTCGGCTCGGCATGGTGGTCACCGTGAGGGTTGCCCGTCGTTCTCGGTGATGTCGGTAGTCGGTTCTTCCGGCAGTTGAACGAAGACCATGATCGCCTTGCCGCCGCGCCCGGAGGTGGCCTGCAGCAGGTCCTTGGCGGACTTCAGAGGATCGCTCGGTTGGTAACGGATCCATCCGAGTTCCTCGGAGGTCGATGGTCCGGCCCTGCTGACCGAGCAGCATCTTCAGTGGCGTCGGAGTCGAAGCCGAATCGGTCGTACATGCGCCCGGAGAAGGATGCCGGAGACGGTCGCAGATTTACTGTGCTGGCCGCGCATCGATTCCCCGATTCTTCACCTGTCGGCGTACGGGGACATCGCGGGTAGTTCCACAGTGATGCGGATCCCGCCGGCAGAGCGCGGGGCGAGGGTGAGGGTTCCGTCGTGTGCCTGGGTGATGGTTTTGACGATGGCCAGGCCGAGGCCGACACCTGCGTGGTCGGTGTGGATGCGCTCGGTGCCGCGTTGGAAGGGTTCGGTGAGGGTCGAGACCAGCTGGGGGGTGAGCTGCTCGCCGGTGTTTTCGACAGTGAGCACCACGGTCTTGGGGCGGACGCTGGTGTGGACCCATACGTTGCCGTGTTCCGGCAGGTTGTGGACGATCGCGTTCTGTACGAGGTTCGTGGTCAGTTGCAGCAGGAGCGCCGGCGATCCGATCGTGGGGGCGATGTCGCCGTCGGTCTCGAGGATGACGCCGCGCTTTTCCGCGAGGGGGAGGAGTGTTTCGGTGGCTTCTTCCGCCATGAGGGACAGGTCGACGTGTTCGCGGGTGAAGGAACGCCGGTCGGCGCGGCTGAGCAGGAGCAATGCTTCAGTGAGGTCGATGGCTCGGGTGTTGACGGCGTGGAGGCGGTCGATGAGTGGGTCGGTGGCGCGGTTCGGATCGGCGCGGGCCACGTCGAGCAGTGACTTCGAGACCGACAGCGGGGTGCGCAGCTCGTGAGAGGCGTTGGCTGCGAATCTCTGCTGTTCGGCGACGTGTGCTTCGAGTTGCGCGAGCATCATGTCGAAGGCATCGGCGAGTTCGCGGAACTCGTCCTTGTGACCCGTTAGCCGGATCCGGTGGGAGAGCGATCCGTTCGCGGCCATGCGGGTGGCGTTCGTGATGCGGGTCAGGGGGGCGAGCATGCGGCCGGCGAGGATCCATCCTCCCAGGAGACCGAAGACCAGCAGGAACGCCAGCACCGCGCCTGCGGCCGACGCGAAGTCGCGCAGGAGGAAGGAGCGGACCAGCACCCCCCCAGGGACGCTCGTATAGGCGGGCAAGTGGCGCAGGATGAACACCCACACCACCGCGAGCAGCAAGGTGCCCGCGACCATGAGGAATCCGGTGTAGCTGAGGGTGAGTTTGAGGCGAACGCTCAACCCGGGCTGCCTATCCACGGTCCCCTCCCTCACGTCCGGTGCCGGGTGCTGTGTCGATGCGGTAGCCGACGCCTGGCACGGTGGCGATGATCCAGGGTTCGCCGAGGCGTTTGCGCAGGGCCGAGACGGTGATGCGTACGGCGTTGGTGAACGGGTCGGCGTTCTCATCCCATGCCCGTTCCAGGAGTTCTTCGGCGCTGACGACACCGCCTTCGGCGGCGACGAGGACTTCGAGGACGGCGAACTGTTTCCGGGTGAGCGCGACGTAGCGGTCGTCGCGGTAGACCTCGCGGCGGAACGGATCCAGGCGCAGGCCTGCGATCTCTCGTACGGGAGGCCTGGTGTGCGCACGCCTGCGGTCGAGTGCTCTGAGACGGAGCACGAGCTCCTGCAGCTCGAAGGGTTTCGTGAGGTAGTCGTCGGCGCCGAGTCCGAACCCGGAGGCCTTGTCGTCGAGACGGTCGGCGGCGGTGAGCATGAGGATCGGCATGCCGCTGCCGGAGGCGACGATGCGTTTGGCGATCTCGTCGCCGGACGGTCCGGGGATGTCGCGGTCGAGGACGGCGATGTCGTAGGCGTTGAAGCTGAGCAGTTCCAGAGCGGTGTCGCCGTCACCGGCGATGTCGGCCGCGATCGCTTCCAGACGTAGGCCATCGCGGATGGCTTCTGCCAGATAGGGCTCGTCCTCGACGATCAAGACACGCATGTTCTTAAGGCTACGAGTCAGCACATATCGTCGGTGTATCGAAAACCGCATACGTGCCGGCAACATCGCGTTGCTTTCACTGGCGGCATGACTCGAACCCCAGCATCAGCACGAACAACGCCCCGCCGGGTTCGCTGGCTGATTGTCGTCGGCCTGATAATCGTCATAGCAGTGATCACCGCAGCAGTCCTCGCCTACCAGGCGCCGAAGTCCTCGCCCCGGTCGTCCTCCTCCAAGCCTTCTTTGTCCCACTCGCCTTCCGCGCCTTCCTCGTCGCCCTCGAGCCCCTCGGCCGCAGCGCCCTCGATTACGCCCAGAAGCGAGCATCGTGATGCCCCAAGCGAGGCCAACGGTGTCGTCCCCGACGGCGTGACGGTCTTGGATGACTCGATTCCGGCTGTGGCCAACCTCGATCCAGAACTGCTCAAGGCCCTCCGCCAGGCTGCGACGGCTGCCGCGGACGGCGGAGTCGATTTCCACGTCAACAGCGGCTGGCGTTCCCCGGAGTACCAGAATCAGCTTCTTCGCGAGGCGGTCTCCAAGTACGGGTCCGAACGCGAGGCCGCCCGATGGGTGGCCACCGCGACGACGTCTCCTCACGTGTCGGGGGAGGCGGTCGACATCGGGGGCTCCAACGCGACGGCGTGGCTGTCCAGGCACGGTGCCGAGTACGGGCTGTGCCAGATCTACCGGAACGAACCCTGGCACTACGAATTGCGCACCGATGCGATCGACCGTGGCTGCCCTCGGATGTATGCCGACCCCACGCAGGACCCGAGAATTCAGCAGTGAGCAGCAGTGAGCGAGGACAGACGATGACGCAGGTGGACACGGAGGAGACCGGACAGGGCAGCCCGGCGGATACCGGTGCGCCAGGTACCGGAGCCGGTGCCCCGGCGGCCGGGACCGGCGGGACTTGGCGTGCACGCATTCGTCGGGCGATCCGCGCCCTCTCTGGACCAGGGCCGTGGAAGCGTGGCCTGGTGCTCGCGGCGCTGGCTCTCGTGCTGGGCCTGCTCATGCTGTTGCACGCGCAGATCACGGACCGTGGTGGCCTCGGCAGTCTGGTGGAGACCTTCCTGCCGTGGTTCGGCCTGTTCGTCCCGGTGCTGCTTGCCGCCGCGTTGTGGCGCCGCTCCGCCTCGGCGGTGGTCGCGCTGCTGTTGCCGGTCACGGTGTGGCTGAGCCTCTTCGGCGGGCTGCTCGGCGACAAGTCCCAGTCGGGCGGTGACCTCACCGTGGTGAGTCACAACGTCGGCGCCGAGAATCCGGACCCGGCCGGTACCGCCCGCGACTTGGCCGCCTCCGGTGCGGACGTGCTGGCACTGGAGGAGCTGACCGAGGAGGCCAGGGGCACGTACGAGAAGGGGCTGGCGAAGGCGTACCCGTACCACACGGTGCAGGGCACGGTCGGGCTGTGGAGCAAGCTGCCGCTGTCCAACACCCAGCCGGTCGACATCAAGCAGGACGTCGGGCCGCTGGGGGACACCAAGCCGGCCGAGGTCAAGAGGGCCTACAACCGGGCGCTGCGCACCACGGTGGCTACGGACCAGGGGCCGCTGGCGGTGTATGTGGCCCACCTGGGGTCCGTGCGGGTAAATCCCAGGGCAGGCTTCTGGACGGACTCGCGGGACAGAAACGCGCAGGCGCTCGGCGAGGCCCTCGCCGCCGAGCAGGACGAGCGGGTGGTGCTGCTCGGTGACCTGAACGGCACGATGGACGACCGCGCGTTCGCCGGCATCACCTCGCAGCTGAGCTCGGTCCAGGACGCGGCCGGCGACGGCTTCGGCTTCAGCTGGCCGGCGAAGTTCCCGGTGGCGCGGATCGACCAGATCCTGGTCCGCGGCGTGGAGCCGAAGAGCTCGTGGCTGCTGCCGGAGACCGGCAGCGATCACCTGCCGGTGGCGGCCGGGATCAGCTGGTGAACTCCGGGGCTTAGCTGGTGAACACCGGCACAGG
>NZ_JAYWVC010000178.1:0-16145 GCF_036281785.1 Streptomyces chiangmaiensis
GGCGATGACCTCAGCACAGCTCCTTCTATCCGACTGGTCGAGCTCTCCTCGGACTCCCGCCAGTCATGGGACGAACCGATTGATAAGGAGAAGCGCGAGAAGTTCCTCAGATTCCGCGCGAACTATCGCAGGGCACTAATGGACGATCTTCGTGATCACCCTGCGAGCATCGCGGGTCTGCAGCAGGAAGGATGGGGCAGCGGATCGTTGCCGACTTGCCAACACTGCCAGGGCTATGTTGCTTCCGTAGCCGAGTACTGGGGTGGAAGGCCTCGAAAGTACTGTTCCAACCGTTGCCGTCAGGCAGCCTACCGAGCCCGATGTAAGCGAGAAAAGGGCGTCTGAGTATTTATCCCATCCAGTCGCCGAAGCATGGGCAGAGGGGCTTCTGCAGGACCTGCGGCAGAGCGGCCGACGCCAGTCCGCGAGCACGTCAGCGAGGGGTGGGCAACGCTGCTGAGGAAGGAGAAGCGACCAAGGAGTCGCGGCCCGCGGCCAACTCTGGCACGTACTTGTACAGCGTCGTACGTGAGACTCCGAGCAGCTTCGCGATCGAGGTGACCGTGTTGTCCGGCTGCGTGAGCAGGGCTCGGGCGTGCTGGATCTGTTCCGAGGTCATCGCCGGCGGCCGCCCGATGCGCTCCCCGCGAGCGCGGGCCGCCTCCAGGCCCTCGTAGGTGCCCTGCACGATGAGTTCACGGATGAACTCTGCCATTATCTCAAGCCTTCCAGCGCCTATCCTCGATGTTCAGCAAGGTCGCCTGAAGCCCTGTGATCTGCGGTTGTGACGTGGTTATCTCCCGCTTCATCCATGACGTTGATGAAGGGGAGGCACCATGCTCGTACAGCGTGTCGCGTTGCCGACAGTGCGGGTGGACTCGTGGACGGTGCTGGGGGACGACGACGTTCCCGTGGAGCCGATCGAGCGCTACCTGGCCTATCTGACGGACGTCGACAGATCGCCGAACACCGTCAGGGCGTACGCCTACGACCTCAAGGACTACTGGACGTTCCTGGCCCACCGAGGACTGGACTGGCGTGAGGTCCGCCTGGAGGATCTGGGTGAGTACGTCGTCTGGCTGCAGCTGCCACCGTCGGGCCGCAAGGGGCAGATCGCGGTGCTTCCCTCGGTGGAGCCGCACGTCAGCGCGTCCACGGTCAACCGCAAATTGTCAGCGCTGTCCGCGTTCTACGCCCACCAGTTGCGACACGGTGTCGATGTCGGCGACCTGTTGACGACCCTGCAGCCGCCCGGTCGCCGGGGCGGCTGGAAGCCGTTCCTGCACCACATCAGCCCCGGCCGGCCCCAGCCTCGGCGGACGATCTCGCTGAAGGTCCCGAAGAAGCTGCCGCGCGTGCTTACGGCGGCGGAGATGCAGGTCATCCTGGACGCCTGCGATCACCTGCGTGACCGCTTCCTGTTCGCTCTGCTCCATGAGACCGGGATGCGGATCGGCGAGGCCCTCGGCCTGCGTCATGCCGACATCGCCGCAGCCGAGCGGACAGTCACGGTCGTTCCCCGGGACAATGCCAACCGTGCCAGGTCGAAGTCGCGCGAGCAGAGATCCATCCCGGTCAGCGCTGAGCTGCTGCGGCTGTGGAGCGACTATCTGCACGCCGAGTACGGAGACCTCGACAGCGACTACGTGTTCGTGAACCTCTTCGCCGAGCCGCGCGGACAGGCCCTGTCCTATCCGGCCGTCTACGACCTGGTGCTCCGGCTGCGGCGCCGCACCGGCATCGCCTTCGATCCGCACTGGTGTCGGCACACCGCGGCCACCCGGGCACTGCGTGACGGGGTCCCGATCGAGGTCGTCTCCAAGCTGCTCGGACATTCCTCGGTCACCACGACTTCGGCGGTTTACGGGCATCTGACCGTCGAGGACGCCCGCAGCGTCCTGGAGAAGGCCGGCTGGTTCAGTGGAACGGAGGTGCAGTGGTGACGGCAGTCCCAAGTCCGCACGAGGACCTGCCGCTTCGGCCCGTGGGTCTGCTGGAGAAGCTGATGGCTGCGATCCGCCCCGAGTTCCCGCAAGACGACCTGGCCTTCGACCCCCGGCACCCGGTCTTCGGCGGCCCGGCCTGCTCTGTCGAGGGGTGTGACCGCCCGGCTCGCAGCAGCCGCATGTGCTGGGGGCACTCGGTGCGCTGGACCCGTGAGGGCAGGCCCGACCTGGAGACGTTCCTCGTGACCACGCCCGCAGGCTGGGTCGGGCACCAGCCGCTGGCCGCCTGCGCGGTCGGCGGTTGCCGCTACGGCCTCGACAGCCACGGGCTGTGCCAGCGGCATTGGCGTCAGTGGAAGCGGTCCGCGAGTACGGAGATGGAGGCATGGCAGCCCTCCGCGGCACCCTTGCGGCCCCCGTCGCCGCAGCCTGCGGTCTGCCGGATCAGCTACTGCGACCTGTGGGTAAGGGGAACCTCGGTGTTCTGCACGGGACACGACGGCCGCTGGACAGCGCTGGGACACCCCGACATCGAGGACTTCACCGCCTCCTACGAGGAGAGCGGCCCCGGCGGGTCGGAGCACATCGACCTGCGCCGACTGCCTGTGCAGCTACGGCTGGAGATGCAGTACGCGCTGCAGTGCCGCCATGACGAAGCCACCAAGAAGATCAGGCCCGCATGGGCCCAGCGTCTGGTCAACGCCCTCGCCGACGCCCAGGTCCGGTCTCTTCTCGACGAGCCGGAAGAGTTCTGGAAGATCTTCCGCGGCCCGACCGGCAACTGGGCCACGGGCTGGGGCACTTTCCTTCTCGGCGCCCGCCGGCGCATCGAGGAACTGGTCTACGGCCGTGGCTGGGAAGCAGAATACCCCCGCACCGTCTGGCGGCTGCGCAATCTCGGCATCGTCCACCCGCACACGTCGACCATCACCTTCGAGAAGATCGCCCAGCCCTGGCTGCGGGATCTGGCCAAGCGCTGGGCACGCTGGCGGCTGTCCGGCGGCATCAGCGCCGGCACCGTACGCGCCGGAGTCCGCATGGTGGCCCGCTTTGCCGCCTTCCTCCCGGCCGAGGTGACCGGACTCGCCCAGGTCGACCGCGCCCTGCTCGAACGCTACCTGGCAGATCTCGCCGCGATGGGCGGCCGCAGCACACACAACGCGCACATCAGCAACCTGAACACCTTCCTGCGCACGATCCGCGTGCACCGCTGGGACGAGACACTGCCGGGCAACGCGGCCTTCGTCCCCGAGGACTACCCCACCCCACCGCCCTTGCTGCCCCGGGCCGTGGCCGAGCACGTCATGGCCCAGCTGGAAGACCCCGCCAACCTCGCCCGCTGGCAGGACCCCGCACGACGGCTGATCACGCTCGTCCTCATGCGCTGCGGCCTGCGCATCACCGACGCCATCAACCTGCCACTCGACCCCGTCGTCCATGACGCCGAAGGTGCCCCCTACCTGCGCTACTTCAACCACAAGATGAAGCGCGAGGCACTGGTGCCCATCGACGAAGAACTCGAACAGCAGCTCCGTGACCACCAGCGCCGCATCCTGGAAGAGCGGCCAGAGGGGGTATCGGTCCTCTTCCCCCGCGCCGACGCGAACCTCCGCGGTGACAGACCGATCAGCACCTCCGGCTACCGGATCTCACTTGCCGAGTGGCTCCAACGCTGCGAGACCCGCGACGAGTTGGGCCGACCAGCGCACATCACCCCGCATCAGTTCCGGCACACCCTGGGCACCAGGCTGATCAACAAGGACGTCCCGCAGGAGGTCGTCCGTCAGATCCTTGATCACACCTCGGCCCAAATGACCGCCCATTACGCGCGGCTGTCGGACACGACCGTCCGCCGGCACTGGGAGAAGGCACGCAAGGTCAACGCCCAAGGCGAGACCGTTGCCCTGGACCCGGCCGGCCCTCTCGCGGAGGCGGCGTGGGCCAAACAGAGGCTCTCCCGGGCCACGCAGGCCCTGCCCAACGGCTACTGCGGATTGCCGGTGGTGCAGTCCTGCCCGCACGCCAACTCGTGTCTGACCTGCCCGATGTTCATCACCACCGCCGAGTTTCTGCCCCAGCACCGTGAACAGCGCCAGCAGACCCTGCAGATCATCTCCGCTGCCGAAGCCCGCGGGCAGAAGCGGCTCGTGGAAATGAACCGACAGGTCGCCGACAACCTGGAGAAGATCATCACGTCACTCGAAGACGACGGCCAGTCAGACACCGGTGAGGCGGCCACCGATGCCTCCTGAGCCCAACACCGCACCGCTCGTCGCCGCCGCCCGCAAGCGCCGCGAACTAACACGCGCCAAGGCCATCCAGGCCCTGCGAGAACTCGACCGCACCGGAGCCCCGGTGTCCTTCGAGGGCGTCGCCCGGCGCGCGGGCATCTCACGTTCCTGGCTCTACTGCCAGCCCGACATCCGAGCCGAGATCGAACGGCTCCGCGACGCGACTCGGCGTTCCCCCTCGCCGCCGATTCCGGCAGCTGAGCGCTCCTCCGATGCCTCACTGCACGCACGCCTGGAGGCGGCCCTGGAACGGAACCGGCAACTCACAGAAGAGAACCAGCGCCTGCGTCGGCAGCTCGCTCACGCGCTCGGCGACCAGCGGGCATCCCATCCGCACGCACAGGTGTGATGCGTGCGCTTCAGTTGGCTCTTTAGCGCTTGATATTTTGGCCCCACTGAGCGTCGGAGCTGGCCCGGTAGCCGGATGACGTGACGAAACGCGGGGCCCTAACGTGGCGGATCATGAACATCCTGATCGTAGGCGGCAGTGGCTTCCTGGGCCGCGAGTTGGCTCAGCAGGCATTGGCAACCGGACACACTGTGACGGCGACCTTCGCGACCCGCGCCGGCGACATCCCCGGGATCCACTGGCTGCCCATGGACCTACGTCGCAGCGAGGAGATCACACTGGCGCTCAGGGAGACCCAGCCGGACGTTGTCATCAATGCGGCGTATCGCAAGGCCGACTGGGCAACCACAGCCGACGGCGCGATCTGCCTGGCGATGGCCGCCACTCAGCACGGATCCCGGCTGGTGCATGTGTCCAGTGACGCCGTCTTCTCCGGCGCCGACGTCCGCTACGACGAATCCGCCACGCCGGATCCGATCACCCCATACGGGGCTGCGAAGGCTGCGGCCGAAACGGCGATCCGCCTGTTCGCCCCGGCCGCCGTCATCGCTCGCACCTCGCTGATCATCGGCGGCGGTGGGGGCTCCGTGCACGAGGCATTCATCCACGATCTGGCCACCGGGCGACGAAATGGCGTGCTGTTCACCGATGACATCCGGTGCCCCGTTCATGTCGCCGACCTCGCTCTGGCCATTCTTGAGCTGACCGTCTCCGATCACGCAGGCGTGTGCCACCTTGCAGGATCAGATGCAGTCAGCCGTCATGAGCTCGGTGTCCTGATCGCCGACCGCGATGAATTGGACGCATCCATGCTGACCGCCGGCCGCCGAGCCGGCACCGGTTCCCCAGGGGCACTGGACGTCCGCTTGGACAGCACTCGGACGCAACGCACATTGCGCACCACGCTGCGTGGCGCCCGCGACTTCCTACGTCGCGAGCGCTGACTCGTACCTTTTTCCATGAAACCACCAGGCCAGACGCATGTCCGTCATCCTGCGGGCCAACTGGAGCACATAGTCGCAACAGGCCCCGAGCCCAGTGCACCGCGTCGCTCTTCAGTAACGATCGGCCGGTGCTGACCGGGCCTCGAAGGTGTTACGCGGCCAGGTCGAAGACAGTGTCCTTGACCTGGCCGCCCAGGTCACAGTCCTGCTTGATCGGCGTGCTTGAGATAACCGCGAGGGCCGCGAACACGTGGAACACCAACCTTCCGTCGGGGGTGGTGGTGTCGAGCGCCTTGTGAAGCGACTGGAAGCCGATGTCCCGTTTGCGCAGGCCCGAGACGATGGCGATCAGGTTCTGGATCGAGCGGCCGAGCCGGTCGAGGGAGGGCACCACGAGGGTGTCTCCGGGCCGCAGGTAGTCGAGGCACTTCCACAGCTCCTCGCGTTCCGCGTTCTTGCCCGATTTCTTGTCGGCGAAGACCCGCGCACAGCCGGCCTCGGTCAGGGCCGCGATCTGCCGATCCAACAACTGTCCCTTCGTGGACACGCGCGTATCCGAGGTCGAGTCCGCCAGCGGGATGGCTGTCGGTTCCCATGACGCCGCACCGTATTGGAAGTCGGCTCCGTGCGAGCCTTTCGGAACGTACGTTGTGGAACGACTTGCGGGACGATCCGCCCGGCGATCGCCGCAGGACGTCCGCGCCGCGTCGGGGCGTCGGGCGCCCTGTTCCGCTTCCAAGGATGTGGAACAGCGTCGGGCGAGGCCGCGGCGGGGCGCTCGGCAGCCAACCGTGACAGGCCTCGTGCACGGTTCAGCTTTCAGCAGTCGAACACCGACCAGCAGATGTCGTTGCGCAGCCGCTGGTCGTCAAGTACGAGCTCGCGGATCGCCTCCGGGAGCTGATTGCGCTGCCACTGGCACTCCAGTCGTCCCGCGGTCTCGCTGTCGCCTTCCGGTGCCTCTGCGCGTGCGGCCTTGATCGCGTAGGCGGCCGCGCCGAGCTCGTGCGCGGCGACGTGGGCGACGGCCCCGGCCTGGCCGGCGGCGTACGCGGCGTGCCGTGCTGCCCCACGCAGGTCTCTGGCCGCCCCCATCGCATGGCCGCCCGCTGCACGAGCCTGCATCATCTTGACCTCGCCACGCACCCAGGCCCGGGCATGCTCGATCGCCTGGCGTGGCCGCGGGTCCCCAGGCTGTGCCGACTCGAAGAGGCCGAGGACGTGCTTCGCGCACGAGGCGGCCCATAGGGCGAGGAGACGGTGATCCGCGTCAGTGAGGGTCCCACCACGGCGGATCGTCACAAAGCGAGGGTCCCGGACCTTGGGAAGGATCATGACATGCGCTCCCTACTGCGTGCATCGGTGCCACTCGCTGCGGTAGGCCCTGGCGGCCGGTCGGCCGCCTGGCGCAGGGAAGGATGATAACGAGATCAGATGAGGTCATGTCGGCCCAGTTCGTGGGCGCTGGGCAGGAAGGCGGCGGGGACGCCGGCCCCGTACAGGTAGGAGCGTTCCTGCTCGAAGGCGACAAGGGTGCGGCAGCCGCCGGCGAGCAGACCGAGAAGTTGCCGCGCGGTGGCCGGGTCGTTGCGGGCCAGCGTGAGCGCCTCCTCCAACGCGGTCATGGCGTCCTGCCACGTGGTGCGGTACGGGGAGGACTCGAAGCCGTCGTAGACGTAGGTGTGGAGTGGGGCCCGGAGTGCGGAGCTGAGGTGCCCGCGGGCGGTGATCAGGCCGTCGGCGGCGAGTTGGAGTGCGGTGGCGGCGGCGTCCCACATCGCCTCCCGGGTCTCGTCTCTCATCTGTTCGTAGGGGCGCCAGACGTTCAGTCCCGCGCGTTCCGGGTGGCCGGTTTCCTGCCAGATCATCCCCAACGTGTCCTTGCCGTGGGCACTTTGGGTGCTCGCGGCGAGGCTGACCTCGTCCAGGAGGGAGCGCAGGCAGTTCGTCGACCACCAGCATGCGATCCCTGCCGCCCGCATCAGCCGCAAAGCCAGCTGCTCCAGGTCGGCGAGCCGGTAGCGGGCACGCAGCGGGGAGCCGAGGGCGGCCAGCAGCGCCGTGTAGAAGCGGACCACCTCCACGCCCAGACGCTCCAGCCATGGCCGCTTTTCGATGGCCGCCTGGGCCAGACACAGCCCGACCGAGGTCGCCGAGGGCGCCTCCAGCGTCACCACCAGGTGACGGGGTCCAGACGCGCAACCCGGCGCGCCACCGCGCCCCGCGAGGGAACCCGCAGGCCGTGCACCCGGCATTGCCGCGCGACGAAGCCTGCCCCGGCGACCGGGCAGGCGTCACGCCGGCCTTGATGAGCCGAGCGCGGCGTTGCTGAAACTCACCGATTTTTCTGCGGCGGAGTGCCCCTCAGCGTTCCCAGAACTGACCATCCCCCGTTGCTGTTTCCCAACGGCACAATCAGTCAGCCTTGAGGGCGGGGCCACTGACCGTGTTTCCAACCGGGGGGACACCGTCGGGTCGAGGTGTGGTTGCCGTGCGAGCCTGGGTTGAGCCATACAGCCAGGCCGTCCATCTGCACGACCTGTATGCCGAGGCGTTGCGGGCCGCGGGGGCAGGCACCTTGACGGCTCGCACACCGAGTGAGTCGGCGCACAATGCGGCAGCGTCACGGCGCCGATCGGCCCCGTGCAGGCGCACCCGTGGGTGTTGCGCGCGGACGGGTCGCGCGCGATGGGTCGGCCTCGCCTCGCGCGCGGGCCGGTCAGTCATCCGGAGTGGGGAGTCCCGCGATGAAGCTGGCCAGGTCGCGGCGCCGTGAATGGGTGGGCCACGCAGCCCAGGTACGGCGCATCAGGGGATGTTTGTGCAAGGGCTTCCAGACGACGTTGTCCGGCAGTGCCTGGGACCAGTTGGGCGGAGCCAGTGCGAAGGCCTTCTTCGTGGTAACCGCGGCCAGTTTGACCTCTGCGATCAACGCCTGGTCTTGCGGCGGCTCCGGCCCGGGGTCGAGGCCGAAGCTGCGCAGCACCGAGGTGACCTCGTCATACCATGCGGGGCTTCCGGAGCGGGGAAAGCCCACCCACTCCAGTCCGCGGAGGGTCTCCAGGCGCACACCGTCCTCGTCCGCCAGCTCCGCCGCCACACTCGCCGCCAGTAGCACGCCCAGCTTCTCCGAGACGACCAGCATGGCATCGAGGTCCGGGTCCGCAGGGCGCTCCCTGAGCAGGCCGATGTCCAGCTCGCCCGCGTGCAGCGCGTCTAGTTGGGCTGCTGATGGCAGGTGGCGGGCCTGCACTCGGGTCTCGGGACATGCGGCTGCTACCTGTTCCATCGCCGGTCTGAGCAGATCCGACGGAAGTTCGAGGGGAATGCCGACCCGCAGGAGCCCGCAGCCCGGACTCGTGAAACCGGCCATCGTCCGCAACGCTTGATCGTGCCGAGCGATCAGGGCGCGGGCCTCGGTCAGGAGGGCTTCACCCTCCTCCGTCGGGCGTACCCCGGTGTTGGTGCGGATCAGGAGCTTCAGTCCCATTTGCCGCTCCAGGCTGCTCACGGTCTGGGACAGCGCTGACTGGCTCACGTGCAGTCGGCGTGCCGCGGCAGACATGCCGCGCTCTTCGACGACGGCAATGAAGGCTCGAAGCTCCCGCAGTTCCATCTCTCCATATCAGCACACGGCGTGCCGGCGGGTCATTCGCCAGGCAGAAGCTGTACTGATCGCCGCTTTCAGGGAAACTCATGGTCGGCGCTGTGGACCGAAGGATTCCGTGGCGATTGTCGGAACAGTGGGGTCCGTGTATGACGGGCGAGATCCTCGGATTCCGGCGATGGCGGCCATCGATTTCTGTAATGGCCGGCCGGAATGACGGTGGGCATTGCATTGCTGTCGACCTTGCCACCGCACGGGTGGCAGTCGGCCGGGTACCGAGGACGGTATTCCGCCGCCATTAATCGGAAATTGCCGTAAGGAGAAACGATGGGTCTGCTGGATGGAAAGGTCGCCTTGATCACCGGCGGAACTTCCGGAATCGGCCGTGTCGCCGCAGTTTTGTTCGCGCAGGAGGGTGCGAAGGTGGCCTTCACCGGCCGGCGTGAGGGCGCTGGAAAGGAGGTCGTCGACGAGATCACGAAGAACGGTAGCGAAGCGCTGTTCATCAAGGCCGACGCCACTGACGTCGGTGGTGCCGCTGACGTGGTGGAGCAGGTCGTAAGCCGTTTCGGCCGACTCGACGTGGCCTTCAACAACGCCGGTACCGCTGCCGTCGGGCCGATCACGGACGTGAATGAGGCTGCATGGCATCACTTGGTGGACGGGAATTTGAAGGGATCCTTCTTCTACCTTCAGGCCGAGGTCGCTCAGATGAAGCGGCAGGGCCATGGTGGGGCCATCGTCTTCAACGGGTCGGTGTTCGCGGAGCTGGGCACGCCCGGCATCTCCGTTTACAGCGCCACCAAGGGCGGTGTCGCGGCCTTGGCCCGCGCGGCGGCGGTCGAACTCGGCCCTGACTCGATTCGTGTCAACACGGTCAACCCGACGATCATCCGCACTCCGTTGACGGAGGGCGGGATCACCAAGAACGACGACGGCTCGGAGTATCACCCGCATGGTGAGAAGATCCCGCTCGGCCGTATCGGGGAGGCGGAGGAGGTCGCGCAGATGGTGCTGTTCCTGCTGTCGGATCGGGCCTCGTTCGTCACCGGTCAGTCCGTGATGGTCGACGGCGGCCAGAGTGTGAACTGACCGGAGTGCGACGGCATCCGTGATCGCCGGCCCTGAGGGTGGCAGAGCCGCCGCTCTTGGGGCTTGGGCCCATTTCGCGGATACCCGTCTCGGTGTCCTGCCGGCCGCGGGTCCACATCGTCGCCATCGCGCCCCTGGGCGGCAGCCCTGCCCGAGTGGAAAGGGCAGAAGCCGATCACGCCCGCGACGTGCCGGCGGCGAGCCCCAGGCGTTCCCCGCTTCTGAGGCACTCGGCACATTTACAGCAGAGATTCCTGAACAAGACACGGTTGCCATGCATCTCCCAGCGGACGCCTCGTGCTGCGTCATGATCGACGACACCTGCCTTCGGCCTGAGGCTCACACGTCCGCAGAGGTGGGCGCTGCTCCGATCGACCCTTTTTCCGGTCCGGCAGACAAGCAGTTGGATAGCGCCCGTGGCCTGCGAGCAGCGTGGGATCAATACCGCGCGCAAGTGTCCTGGCTGTGCACCGTGTTGGATGAGACTGCGCTGTCTGCTGGCCCGACCGGGAAGGCGTGGAACCGGGAGAGCCGGGCGGCCTTGGTCGAGCAGCATGACGTGCTGATTCGCCGCCTAGGTGACTGGCCGGCCCTTGAAGTATGGAATGCCGACCTCGCCGTGGCTGTCCGGGCTGCCGAGGCCCAACTGGCATCCCTTCTGTCTGCCTGGCTGACCCTGGACCCGACCCTGGCCGCAGCGGATGAACGGATGCGGATGGCGCTGATCGCCGAGGATGTCCGGCTGGCTGAGTCAAGCGTTGACCGCGCTGGCGCCCGCGCAGACTGCCAGCGAACCGGCAGACGGCTGAGGGGACTGCAAACATTGGCGAGTTGATTGGCTCCTGGTCGCCGTCACGGTCTTCCGGCGCGATCGAGGGACTGTGCTCGCCCCCGGTGAGGATCGCCGGCTGTCCGATTCGGTCCCGTCGAGGTGAGGCACTTCGAGGCGATGCCTGGTCGCACTGCGCGACCGGTGACCCCCTTGGTGTGCAGGCACGGCAGGTGCCCGTCGGCACCTGCGTTACAGCTGCACGCACAAGGCACGCTCCGTGCCGGTCTACGGACACGGTGTCTCGGTCGGGGACTGCTCCGCTGCCTGTGCACCCACCAGACCCAGCAGGCCGGGAAAACGATTGTCCAGCTCGCGACGCCGGAGCGTCACCTTGCGACTATTGCCGTAATCGATCTGCCTGATCAGGCCGGCCTCGCGCAGTACGCGGAAATGGTGGGTCAGGGTCGACTTCGACACCCTCAGACCGAACGAGGCGCAGGTGCGTTCCGCCGAATCCGCCTCCGCACACAACTGCTCGACCACGTGGCGGCGGTGTGGATCTGCCAGCGCGGCAAATATGGAACCGATGTCCATCTCATGAATCGCGGGATGGCCTTCGACGTCGGGCACGACTACTTCCTTCCGTATGCGGATTTCAGCGTAATCGAAGAGGGGACTGTCAGGAATGCCCAAACTCTCGAATCCCCGACGCGGACGCGACCTGATGAGCGGTGGCGTACGGGTTTGCTTATGGCGGCCAGCAGTATCAAGGGCCGCTGGAAGGAATTCCCAGCTCAGGGGGAATGCTCGCAGTTTCTCGCCGAAGCGTCGGCGATTTGCCTGGGCGAGGGAGACGACCGACATTGGGTACGGCAGTTCTCGTACCTAGCAAGCGCGAGGGCATTCGTACTCGCCGAAAGGTATTCCCATGCAGTTCGACAATCAGACCGCTCTTGTTACCGGCAGCACCTCCGGCATCGGCCGCGAGACCGCGATACTGCTGGCTGAGCGGGGAGCATTCGTCATCGTCTCCGGCCGCAACGCCGCCAAGGGCGCGGAGACGGTCGCCGCGATCGAGGCCGCCGGCGGAAAGGCGACGTTCGTCGCCGCCGATCTCAGCGATCTGGGTTCGGTGCGCCGTCTTGCCGAGGAGGCCGGGGATGTGGACGTCCTGGTGAACAACGCCGGCGCCTATCCGTTCGCCCCCACTCTGGAGCAGGGCCTGGACACGTTCGACGCCTTGCTGGAGACCAACGTGCGCGGCACGTTCTTCCTCACCCAGGCGCTGGTGGCCAAGATGGCCGCCAAGGGCGGCGGAAGCGTCGTCAGTGTCACCACGATCGCCGGCTTGAGCGGTGTCGAAGGCACGGCCGTCTACGGCGCCTCCAAGGCTGCCGTGGATTCCTTCACACGCACCTGGGCCGTCGAGTTCGGCGGCCGCGGGGTCCGGTTCAACGCTGTGGCGCCCGGCCACACGAGGACCGACAACGTGGTCGGCATGATCGGCGAGGACGATTTCGAGGCACTGGGGGCCAGGGTGCCCCTGGCCCGTCTCGCTTCAGCACGCGAGATCGCCGAAGCCATCGTCTTTCTCGCCTCGCCCAGCGCCAGTTATGTCACGGGCGTCACGCTGCCGGTCGACGGCGGTTTCATGGCCCTGGGCGTGTGACCCTCGCGGCCTCAGCCGCACCCCGCAGCGGACCGCCTGAGCGGGCGGTCCGCTGCGCCACCCCGGCGACCACCGTCGTCAACCGCCCCCTGCCTCCAGCTTGTGGCTCGGCCCCAGCCGGGCCGCCGGCCATGCGCGTGCACCGTGCCCCTTGCTGCAGGCCCCGGAGACGAATCGCACCATCAGCCATGCGCCGGTTCCGCACCGGCGGCGTGAAAGGAATGACGCAGATGCACATCGGCGTCCCACGAGAAGTCGTCCCAGGAGAGACCCGGGTCGCCCTCACCCCCAACGAAGTCCGCTCCTTGACCGCGGAAGGTCACCAGATTGTCGTCGAGCACGGCGCTGGCGACCGGGCGGGCCACCCCGACAACGAGTACCTCGACGCGGGCGCCCTGTCCGGTGACCGCGCCAACGCGTTCAACGCCGATATCGTGCTGCAAGTGCACCTCGTCGGTGCCGGCAACCGCGCATCCAACTCCGACCTCGACCAGGACCTGAAGCTGACGCGGCGCTCGACGGTACTGGCCGGGCTCGCCAACCCGCTCAGCCACCCCGAACCCGTCCGCCGCCTGGCCGAGCACAGCGTCACCACGTTCTCCCTGGACCTTCTGCCGCGCATCACCCGCGCCCAGGCCATGGACGTACTGTCCTCGCAGTCCTCCATTGCCGGCTACCGCGCGGCCCTGATCGCGGCCGAGCGGGTCGACAAAATGCTGCCGATGATGACCACCGCCGCCGGCAGCATCGCCCCAGCACGTGTCCTCGTTCTCGGCGCCGGCGTGGCCGGGCTGCAGTCCATCGCCACGACGCGAAGGCTGGGAGCCGTCGTCCACGCCTACGACATCCGCGCCGCGGCGCGCGAGCAGGTCGAAAGCGTCGGAGGCACCTTCGTCGACCTTCCACTCGACACCTCATCCGCCGAAGGGAGCGGCGGCTACGCCCAGGCGCAGCAGGAGGAGTTCTACGCTCGGCAGCGCGAGGTGCTTGGCAACGAAGTCGCCGCCGCCGACATCGTCATTGCCACCGCGCAGGTCCCCGGGAAACCAGCACCGATCCTCATCACCGAGGACATGGTGCGCGCGATGCGCCCGGGATCCGTCATCGTCGACGCCGCGGCCGCGCAGGGCGGCAACTGCGCCCTGTCCGTAGCCGACGAGACCATCGAACGCTTCAGCGTATCGATCATCGCACCCACCAATCTGCCGGCCGGCGCCGCGGCCCACGCCAGCCGACTGTACGCGCGCAACATCGCCAACTTCACCCGCCACCTGCTCGGCGACGATGGCCCCCAGCTCACCGCGGACGACCCAATCATCCGCGACACCCTCCTGACCAGGGAAGGGCAGGTCGTCCACGCCGGGCTGCGCGCCCTGCTTGGCTTGGAAACCCCCGACGCCTCCGCGGCTGGAGCTCTGCACGCCGTCACGGCAGAAAGAAACTGATCATGCCAACAGCCATCGAAACCGGCCTGTACGTCCTGGTCCTGGGATCCGTGGTCGGCCTGGAAGTCATCCGGCGCGTCCCCGCTCTCCTGCACACCCCTTTGATGGCCCTCACCAACGCCATCGCCGGCATCTCCCTGGTCGGCAGCCTGCTGCTGGCCGGTTCCCACCGCGGCTCCCTCATCACCACGCTCGGCACCGTCGCTGTCGCCGCATCCAGCATCAACGTCGTCGGCGGCTTCCTGATCACCAACCGCATGCTGCGCATGTTCCGGCCCAGTAAGCCGGCCCACGCCGCACGAAAGGCCAAGGCCGATGCGTGACATCGTCATCCCCCTGCTGTACCTCGCCTCCGGCACCCTCTTCATCCTCGGCCTGCGCGGCATCACTCACCCCCGCAGCGCCCGCCGGGGACTGCTGCTCACCGTGGTCGGCATGGCAGCGGCCGTGGTCGGCACACTGATCCAACAGGAGATCGTCGACTTCCGGTGGATCCTGCTGGCCGCCGTCGTCGGCTCCGTCATCGGCGGCGCCATGGCCAAGTACATGCCGATGACCGCCATGCCCGAACGCATCGCCCTCTCCCATGCCTTCGGCGCGCTGGCGGCCGGACTCGTCGGCACCGCCGAGTACTACGAGCACGCCGCGTCGCTGAGCACCTTCATCGCGGCCGCGCTGATGTGTGAAGTCCTGCTCGGATGCGTGACCTTCACCGGCAGCCTGATGGCGTTCGGGAAGCTGAAGGGAATCCTCCCGGGCCGCCCGACGGTCTTTCCCGGCCAACAGCTCGTGAATTTGGTCCTGTTCACCGTAGCGGTCCTGGCCGCCCTGTGGCTGGTGATCAGCCCGTCGACCGACGCACGCTTCCCCGTCCTGATCGCTGCCTCCGCACTGTTCGGAATCCTGCTCGTGGTGCCCATCGGCGGCGCCGACATGCCCACCGTCATCTCGCTGCTGAACTCCTACGCCGGACTCTCCGGCGCGGCCATGGGACTTGTCCTTGACAACAAGGCCCTGATCATCGCGGGCGCACTCGACGGCGCCTCCGGCTTCCTGCTGTCCATCATGATGAGCCGCGCCATGAACCGCTCCTTCCGTAACGTGCTGTTCGGCGCGTTCGGACAGGTCGACACCACGACACCCGCCGCGACAGGCGACGCGCAGGACCGTCCCGTGCGCAGTGCCAGCCCCGACGAGGCCGCCATGCTCCTGCAAGCGGCCAGGGACGTCATCATCGTTCCCGGCTACGGGCTTGCCGTCGCCCAGGCACAGCACCGCATCAAGGAAGTCGCCGAAATTTTGGAGCGCGGCGGTACACGAGTCCGGTACGCCATTCACCCCGTCGCCGGGCGCATGCCCGGGCACATGAACGTCCTGCTCGCCGAGGCCGACGTTCCCTACGACCGCATCGTGGACATGGAGGACATCAACGGTGACTTCGCGCAGGCCGACGTCGCCCTGGTCGTCGGCGCCAACGATGTCACCAACCCAGCAGCCCGCACCCGTGAGGACAGCCCCATCTACGGCATGCCCGTCCTCGACGTGGCCTCGGCCCGCACCGTCATGGTCATCAAGCGAGGGATGAGTGCTGGCTTCGCAGGCGTCGACAACGAGCTGTACTACCTCGACAAGACGCTCATGCTCTTCGGAGACGCCAAGGACGTCGCCTCCAACCTCGTCCGGGAAGTGGAGAGCGTGAGCACCCAAAGGGCCTGACCGTAACAAGGCAGGCAGTGCCGCCCCAGGATTCGGTTCAACGCCAGCCCGTCGGGCGGCGCCGGCCGGTACGCGCAGACGCAGAGCGCCAGCAGACGACGAGATCGCAACCGCACATCGATGCGGCAGCCCAAGGCACCGCCCGTAGGCCTGCTTATACCGGATTCCGCAAACTCATATGGCCGGATGGTGTCGAACACCGAGGCTGCTGGTTTACATGAGGTATAGCAACAGGCGAGCTGACCTGCGGCCACCAGGCCCAGGTCGAACAGGTAGGAAAAGCCATGCTTGACCCGTGTACGAGCAGCTTCTGC
>NZ_JAYWVC010000179.1:0-16053 GCF_036281785.1 Streptomyces chiangmaiensis
CAGCTTCGTAGCAGGTCGGAGGCCGTTTTCTCAGAGATGGGAAGACGGCCTTCCTCGTGTCCTTGCCCAGGTGGCTCCTGCGGGGGCGGGGTGTCGCAGAGCGTGCCCCGGAAGCTGCTTCGCCGCCGTGCGACGCCTGCCGTCGGCCGGGAAAACGTTTGGACTCCGCGGGCGCCCTCGCGGGACACTTCGACTTCCGGTCTGCCCCTGTTCGCCCGTCGGTGTCCCCGCGAGCTGCACGGGGCATCGTTGTCGTGCCCCGTCTGTCAGCGGGCGGCCCGAACGAGGGCGCTCACCCGAACCGAGCTCCACACGGTCACCGAGGCAACGTCATCACCCGGAAGAAGCACGTGGCGGGCTGCCACACGACAGCACGGGGTTGGGATGGGATCACCTGATTCGCGGAAGGTTGCGCCGGGCAAGCGTTCGGTGCTCCTGGCGCTTCGTTACTACACACGGGAGTTAGCCCGGCTCCGGCGGCTCACGCTGCCCGCGATGCTGCTCCCGGCGCTGGGCAACATCGGCATCAACTACATCGCGCCGCTGGTGGTCGCGAAGCTCGTCGGCCGCATCGCCGGCGGCGCCGGCATCACCGTCGGTTCGATGCTTCCCTACGTCTTCGGCTTCGCCTGCGTACTGTTGATCGCCGAGGCGCTGTGGCGCCTCGGACTCCACTGCCTGAACCGTCTCGACGCCCTCGGCATCGAGCGCCTGTACGTGATCGGCATGGACGAGCTGTTCGCCAAGGACGCTGCGTTCTTCCACGACAATTTCGCCGGATCGCTGACCAAGCGCGTTTTGAGCTTCGCCTCCCGCTTCGAGGAGTTCGTCGACACGCTGACCTTCTCGGTCGTGGGCAGCTTCGTGCCGCTGCTGTTCGGCTCGGTGGTGCTGTGGCGTTACGAACCGCTGCTCGTCGTCGGGCTCTTGGCGATGATCGCACTGACGGCGCTGTGCGTGGTGCCCCTCATCCGCCGCCGCCAGGCGCTCGTCGATCAGCGCGAGGAGGCGATCGCCCGGGTGTCGGGCCATGTCGCCGACAGCCTGATGAACATGGACACGGTCCGGGCGTTCGCCGCCGAGGAACGCGAGGCCGCCGAGCACCGGTCCCGCGTCGCCGAGTCGCGGCGCCTCATGCTGAAGTCGTGGGACTACGGCAACCTGCGCATCGACACGCTGGTCGCGCCGATGTCCGTGCTGACCAACGCGCTCGGTCTGCTGCTCGCGGTCACACTCGACGGGGGAGGGCACGGTGTGGAGGCGGTCGTGGTGGCCTTCACGTACTACAGCAACGCGACACGGATCATGTTCGAGTTCAACCAGATCTACCGTCGTCTGGAGAGTTCGATGACGGAGGCCGCGCAGTTCACCGAACTGCTGCTGACTGCGCCCACCGTGCTCGACCCGGCGTCGCCGGAGCCCTTGCGGTCCCGGAACGGCGATGTCAGCTTCGAGCAGGTGACCTTCGCCCACCTGGGCGGGAAACCGCTCTTCGAGGAGCTCGACCTGGTCGTCCCCAGCGGGTCCAGGATCGGTCTCGTCGGCCGGTCCGGCGGCGGCAAGACCACCCTGACCCGGCTGCTGCTGAGGATGACCGACATCGACGCGGGCCGGATCCTGATCGGAGGTCAGGACATCAACAGGCTGCGCCAGGCGGACCTCCGCAGCCTTATCGCCTACGTGCCGCAGGACCCGGCGATGTTCCACCGCTCACTGCGGGACAACATCGCGTTCGCCCGGCCGGACGCCACCGACGCCGAGATCCGCCGCGCCGCCGAGGCGGCACATGTCACGGAGTTCGCCGACGGGCTGCCCGACGGCTTCGAGACCATGGTGGGCGAGCGCGGTGTCAAGCTGTCCGGCGGTCAGCGCCAGCGGGTCGCGCTCGCCCGGGCGATCCTGCGCGATGCACCGATCCTGCTGCTCGACGAGGCGACCAGCGCGCTGGACTCCGAGAGCGAGATCCTCGTCCAGGAGGCGTTGTGGCAGCTCATGGAAGGGCGGACGGCGCTCGTGGTGGCACACCGGCTGAGCACGGTCGCCACCATGGACCGGCTCGTGGTTCTCGACCGCGGCCGGATCGTCGAGCAGGGCACGCACCAGGAACTGCTCACCCTGGAGGGCGCCTACGCGAAACTGTGGCAGCACCAGTCGGGCGGCTTCCTCGGCGACAGTCCTGCGCGGGCCGAACTGCACTGAACGTGAGCCGGCGCCGTCGACGCATCGGCGCGCGGTCCTGCGCTTCGGTGTGGACATCGACAGCCGGCTTCCTTGCGGTCTGCCCCGAACGGCGGCCGTTTCCGCGTCGACGGAAGCGGCCGCCGTCCTTCCCGCAGTCACCGCATGATGTTCACCGCGCGAGCCACGACCAGGCCCACCGTGACGATGGAGACGGCCGACTGCATGAGCATCAGCAGCTTCGCCCACCGTGACATGGGCATCGTGTCCGTCGGACTGAATGCGGTCGCGTTGGTGTAGGAGACGTACAAGTAGTCGAAGAACGCCGGCTCCCAGTCCCGGCTGACCAACTCCTGGGACTGCATCTGGGGGAAGAGGAAGTCGGGATGCGCGCGGTGGGCGTGGGCCCGCGCGACGGGGCCACCGCGGTCGAACTCCCAGTACCACAGGGCGAAGACCACGACGTTGGTGCCCCAGATGCCGGCTGCGACCAGGAGCAGTGAGCTCGCGGAACGTTCCTCGTGTCCGGTGAGCAAAGTGGTGATGAGCAGCGACAGCGACCATGCGTTGGCCAGGCTGGCGATCGCCGCGAGAGCCAGGGACGCGGTGCGGAGCGGGACGGACTCACGGTTGATCCTGCCCGGGTTGCTGAGCAGAAGCACCGCCAGGAAGGCGCCTTCCACGGCGGGAAGCAGCCAGTGAGGGTGAAGGGTCAGCCTTCGGGGCTCCGTGAGTTGGGCGGCGATGATGAGCGCGACGACCGCGGCGACCTGCCAGCGGTGTTCACCGTCGGTAGGCCGCCGCCACGCGGGGACCCTGGCCTTCTGCGGTGCCTCTGTCATGCGGGTAAGTGTCGTACGGCCGTCCGCGCGCATCCGCCGCAGGGGGGAAGCGGCGGGCGTGCCCACCCCGCCGCCGACGTCTGCCCCTGGGCCGGGCTACCGCTGGGGGAGCCCGGTCGGGATCAGGCCTCCTTCTCCGCGCGGTCGGTCGTGCCCCAGAGCGTGTGGAAGGTGCCCTCGCGGTCGACGCGCCGGTAGGTGTGGGCGCCGAAGTAGTCGCGCTGGCCCTGGGTGAGGGCGGCCGGCAGACGCCCGGCGCGCAGGGAGTCGTAGTACGAGAGCGCGGCGGAGAACGCGGGCACCGGCACGCCCCGGCGGGTCGCCGTGGCGATCACCTCGCGCCACGGCACCTGGGCGTCTGCGATCTCCGCCGCGAACCCGGCGTCGGACAGCAGGCTGACCAGACCCGGCTCGGCGGCGTAGGCGGCGCGGATGCGGTCGAGGAAGGCGGCGCGGATGATGCAGCCGCCGCGCCAGATCTTGGCGACCGCGCCGAGGTCGATCTCCCAGCCGAACTCCTCGGTGGCGTCCAGGATCATCTTCCAGCCCTGGTCGTAGGCGATCAGCTTCGAGGCGTAGAGGGCCTGCTCGACCTGCGCGGTGAAGCGCTCGGCCTCGCACGAGGTGAGGTCCCACCGGGTACCTCCCGGCAGTCCGCGGTAGGCGGCGCGCAACGCGGACTGGCCGGAGGCGGCGCGGGCGAAGGTGGCCTGGGCGATGGTGGTGACCGGGGAGCCCAGCTCAAGGGCCGTCTGCACGGTCCAGCGCCCGGTGCCCTTCTGCCCGGCGGCGTCGGCGACGACGTCCACGAACGGCTTGCCGCTCGCGGCGTCCACGTGGGCGAGTACCTCCGCTGTGATCTCGATCAGATAGGAGTCCAGGCGCCCCTTGTTCCACTCGCGGAAGATGCCGGCGATCGCGGCTGGGGAGTACCCGGCCACCTGGCGCAGCAGGTCGTAGGCCTCGCCGATCACCTGCATGTCGGCGTACTCGATGCCGTTGTGCACCATCTTCACGAAGTGCCCGGCGCCGTCGGTGCCGATGTGCGTGGTGCACGGCTCGCCGCCGACCTTGGCGCTGATCGTCTCGAACATCGGTCCGAGCGAGGCGTACGACTCCGGGGAGCCGCCGGGCATGATGCTCGGCCCGTGCAGCGCACCCTCCTCACCTCCCGAAACACCCGCCCCGACGAAGTGGATGCCCTGCTCGCGCAGCGACCGCTCCCGGCGCCGGGTGTCGGAGAAGTGCGCGTTGCCACCGTCGATGATCATGTCGCCGGGCTCGAGGAGCGGTGCGAACTCCTCGATCACGGCATCCGTCGCGGCGCCCGCCTGCACCATGATCATCAGACGGCGCGGACGTTCCAGAGCCGCCACGAACTCCTCGGCCGTTCCGGCGGCCACGAACGCGCCCTCGTGCCCGAACTCCTCGACCAGCGCCTTGGTTCTGGTCGGGGTGCGGTTGTGCACTGCGACGGTGTACCCGTTCCGTGCGAAGTTCCGGGCCAGGTTGCGGCCCATTACCGCGAGCCCGGTGACGCCGATCTGCGCGGTCGCCTGCATGCTGTGCTCCTAGGGTCCGGTTCCGCCGCGCCCCCGTCCTTCGGGCGCGGCGGATCTCGCTCGGTGCGGCTCGCACCGCTGTCCCGATCAGGTACGGACAGCGGGGCGGGAGTTGCTCACCGCGGGAAGCGGGATCCCGGTGCGGCACCGGTGTGAACCCCACGGCCTCGCGCCCCGGACCGGGCGGGGCACCGGGCCCGTCACGCTCCGACGACGTGGAGGGAGACCCAGAGCGCCGCCACCGCTCCCACCAGCGCGGTCGGTACGGTGAACGCCCCGAGCCTGGTGAACTCCTTGAGGTCGACGGCGTGCTCGTGCTGATGCACGATGCGGCGCCACAGCAGTGTGGCCAGGGAACCGGCGTAGGTGAGATTGGGGCCGATGTTGACGCCGAGCAGGACGGCGAGGACCGCGCCCGGGCCCGATGGGACGGCCAGCGGCAACAGGACCAGGACCGCCGGCAGATTGTTGATCAGGTTGGCCAGCACGGCCGCCAGGGCCGCGATGCCCAGCAGGGCGGGCAGCCCGGTTCCGTCGGGGAGCACCCGACCGAGGGCGTCGGCGAGCCCGTTGTCGACCACCGCCCGCACCACCACGCCCAGCGCCAGTACGAATGCCAGGAAGGACGGCGCCGCGGCCCGCACCACCGTCAGGGGGGTGGTCCGGCGCCGGACGAGCGCACGCCCGGCCAGGACCAGCGCTCCGCCCAGTGCCGACCAAGCGGGGTCGATACCGACGGCGGACGCGATCACGAACCCGGCGAGCGTGCAGGCCACCGTCAGCAGGGCGAACAGGGGGAGCCCGGGAGGCTCGTCCTGGCCCCGAAGCGTGGCCCCGGCCGCGAGGTCGCGGCGGAAGAACCTCCGGAAGACGACGTACTCCGCGGTGACGGCCACCAGCCACGGCAGGGCCATCAGCGCGGCGAACCGCGTGAAGCTCAGCCCCGAGGCGCCGAACGCGAGCAGATTGGTGAGATTGGAGACCGGCAGCAGCAGCGAGGCCGTGTTCGACAGATGGGTGCAGGCGTAGAGGTGGGGCTTGGGGCGGGCGCTCATATGGGCCGCCGTGGCGAACACCACCGGGGTGAGCAGCACGACCGTGGCGTCCAGGCTGAGCACGGCGGTGATCACCGAGGCCAGCGCGAACACCGCCGTCAGCAGGCGCCCGGGACGACCGGCCGCCTGCCGCGCCATCCAGGCGCCGCACGCCCGGAACAGCCCCTCCACGTCGCAGAAGTGGGCCAGTACCAGAACGGCCGCGAGAAAGCCGATCACCGGCCCGAGCCGCTCGGCCTCGGCCTCTGCGTGGGCCGGGGAGATGGCGCCCGTCGCGATCGCGATCCCGGCCGCCGGAACCGCGACGACGGCCTCCGGGAGCCCGAAGGGACGCACCACGGCGCCGGCCAGTACGGCGACCAGCAGGACGATGGAGACGGCTTCGGCGAGCGGGGTGTTCAGGGTCCTGTCCTTCCGGAACGGGTTCGGCGGTGCCCTTCCATAACACCAGGCCAGGCGGCATCCCCGCGACGCGCAGTGCCCCGGATGCGGCTGCGGCGTCGCCGTCACCCACCCGACCGCTGCCGCCACCCGTGATCCACCGGCCCGATGCCGGCCCCCAGGGCGAAGCCCGCCGCGATGGCCTCCGTGACGTACTCCTTGGCCCGCCGTACGGCCTCCGGCACCACCAGCCCCTGCGCCAGCCCCACCGCGACGGCCGAGGCGAGGGTGCAGCCCGTGCCGTGGGTGTGGCGGTTGTCGTGGCGCGGCGCGCGCAGCCAGTGCTCCTCGCGGCCGTCGGTCAGCAGGTCGACGGCCGCACCGGACAGATGCCCGCCCTTCACGAGCACCCAGCGGGGACCGTACGACAGCAGTTCCGCGGCCGCGCGGCGCATGCCCGGCTCGTCGGTCACCGCGGTGCCGGTCAGTTCCGCCACCTCGTCCAGGTTCGGCGTGGTCACCGTCGCGCACGGCAGCAGCCGGGTCCGTACGGCGTCCAGCGCGTCGTCGGCGAGCAGCCGGTCCCCGTGCTTGGAGACGCTCACCGGGTCCACCACGACCGGGACCCCCACGTTCGCGAGCAGTTCGGCCACCACCGTGACCAGCTCCGGCGAGGCGAGCATGCCGGTCTTCACCGCCTGGACGCCGATGTCGTCGACGACGCTGCGGTACTGGGCGCGCACCGCCTCCACGGGCAGCTCCCAGGCGCCCTGCACCCCGACGGAGTTCTGCGCGGTGACGGCGGTGACCACGCTCATTCCATGGGCGCCCAGCGCCAGCATGGTCTTCAGATCGGCCTGGATCCCGGCGCCGCCCCCGGAGTCGGACCCGGCGATCGTCAGCACGCGCGGCGGCGCGGTCATGCGCGGCCCTCCCCTCGGACGCGCAGCGGGGCGTACACCGCAAGGGCCACCAGGAACGCCACGTAGTAGGAGACGTCGGCGCCGTGCAGCGCGTGCGCCACACGGCCCACGTACAAGCCGGTGTCCATGAATGGCACCGCCGCGGCGAAGGCCACGGTGAACGCCAGCAGCGGGGGCCATGCCGACCGCGGCCGGGCCGTCTCGGCGGCGAGGTCGGTCACACGGCCGCGCCGTACGAGCCAGTCGACGACGACGATCGCCACGAACCCGGGGATCCAGTAACCGACGAACAGCAGCACGTTCTGGAAGCGGGCAGTGGTGTCGGCCGCGTGCATCCACAGCACCAGCGGGAATCCGAGCACAGCAGCGAGGGCGGCCGCCGCCGGACGCGGAATGCGCACGCCGATGGTCTGCAGCGCCAGGGAGCCGCTGTAGTCGTTCATGGCGTTGCTGCACAGCGCCGCCAGCGCCACCGCCAGCAGCCCGAACGCGCCCGGCGCGCCTGAGCCGAGCAGCTTGTCCACCCCGGCTGCCGTCTGGTCGGTGAGCACCGAGGCGCCCCACAGACCGAGGACCTGTACGGCCAGGAAGGACACCACCAGACCGAGCAGCGAGTACCAGAACATCCGGGTCCGGGACGTGGCGCGCGGCAGGTAGCGGCTGAAGTCGCTGGCGTACGGGGCCCAGGACAGGGTCAGGCTCAGCGCGATGGTGCTGGTCAGCACGAACGCGCCTGCCCGGTCCGCGCCGTGCGCGCTGCCCGTGGTGACGAGGTGGACGCCGGCGGGCATCCGTAGGGCGATCAGCGCGAAGGTGGCCGCGAGCACGAAGGTCATCACGATCTGCAGACGGTGGATCGCCTCGTAGCCGAGCACCCCCAGGGCACCCTGCCCCAGCATCATCACCAGCACGCCGAGCCAGAACGGCCAGCCGCACAGCCGTGCCAGCGCGTCCCCGCCGAACAGCCCGATCAGCGCGTCCCAGGCGACCGACGACAGCCATTGCAGCGCTCCGGGCAGCGCCACCGAGCGTCCGAACGCGAGCCGGGCGAGCGGGAGCTGACCCGCGCCGGTGCGGCTTCCCCAGGTGCCGAGGTACGCGGTGGGCACCGCGCCGAGCACCGTGCCGAGCACGACGGCGACGAGCGCGGTGGTGAAGTCGAGGCCGAGCGTGATGCCGATGGTGCCCGTGAACACACCGGTCATGGTCAGATTGGGGGCGAACCACACCGTGAACAGTCGGCCCGCGCCGCCGTAGCGATTGCTCTCGGGGACCGGTTCGATGCCGTGCCCCTCGACCCTGAGGTCGCCGGGGGCACTGGGCATCCGTCCGTCGAAGACGGTTCGCCGGTTGTCGGCGGGCAGCCCGCCGGAAACATGCGCCAATGGCATGAAAGACATCCCTCCGCCAGTACGAACTGGTTCAGGTTCAACGGGTGTGATCTCAGCCCGCAGGTGGGGCACCCCGTGTCCGGTACGGCGGCAAGACTAACGCGAGTCGCGGGATGTGCCATACGGATTGGCCGCCACCGGATCCGGCGACGGCCGATCGGAGCACGGCTGCACGGCACCGCGATGTCCAGCAGGTCCCCCGCCGTACATGCCGCGTGTCGCACTCCACAGGCGCCCGGCTGCCCGAGAGACGTGGGGCGAAACCCGGTGGGAGAGAGGCACTCTCGGACACCGGAGCCGGGGATCTTCCCAGCGGCCGCCCCGCATTCTATAGTCAAAAACTAGCAGTGCTAATTACTCGTCGAGGGCGCTCAGGAGTTCGTCGTGCGTACCGTCCACTTCGCGGCAGCCCGCCGCACCCCCATCGGCAGACTGCGTGGTGCTCTGTCCTCCGTGCGGCCCGACGACCTCGCGGCGACCGTCATCCGCGGTCTGGTGGCCGACGTGCCGGCTCTCGACCCGGCGCGTATCGACGACGTCTACTGGGGAGCCGCCAACCAGGCGGGCGAGGACAACCGCAACGTCGCCCGGATGGCCGCCCTCCTCGCCGGCCTGCCCGAGTCCGTGCCGGGCGCGACGGTCAACCGGTTGTGCGCCTCCGGCCTGGAGGCGGTCACCATGGCCGCCCGCACCATCGCCGCGGGCGAGGCCGACATCGTGCTCGCGGGCGGCTCGGAGTCCATGAGCCGCGCCCCCTTCGTGCTGCCCCGCCCCGACGAGGCCCTGCCGCACCGCATGGAGACCGCCGACACCCGCCTCGGCTGGCGGCTGGTCAACCCGGCGATGAAGGAACTCCACGGCCTGTTGTCCATGGGCGAGACCGCCGAGGAGCTCGCCGCGCGGTACGGCATCGCGCGCGAGCGCCAGGACGACTTCGCGCTGCGCAGTCACCGGCGCGCCGCAGACGCCCGCAAGAACGGGTACTTCGACGCCGAGCTCCTGCCCGTGACCAGGCCGGACGGTGTCGTCGTCACCGCCGACGAAGGTGTGCGCGAGGACACGTCGTACGAGAAACTCGCCCGTCTCAAGGCGGTGTTCCGCGAGGGCGGCACCGTCACGGCGGGCAACGCCTCACCGATGAACGACGGTGCCGCCGGTCTCCTCCTCGTCAGCGAGGAAACCCTGAACGAGCTGGGCCTGCAGTCCCTCGGCCGCTATGTCGCGGGCGCCTCGGCCGGGGTCCACCCGGACGTCATGGGCATCGCCCCCGTCCCCGCAACCGAGAAGGCCCTCGCACGCGTCGGCTGGACCATCGGCGACATCCAGGAGGCCGAGTTCAACGAGGCGTTCGCCGCCCAGGCCCTCGCCTGCGTCGACCGTCTCGGTATCGACCCGGACCTGGTCAACCCCACCGGCGGCGCCATCGCCCTCGGCCACCCGCTCGGTTGCTCGGGCGCCCGCATCCTGACCACCCTGCTGCACCGCATGCGACGCACCGGCGCCGCCCGCGGCCTCGCCACGATGTGCGTGGGCGTCGGTCAGGGCAGCACGGTGCTCGTCGAGCGGGACTGAACCCCGAGGGAGACGCCGGTCGCCGAACGCCGGCCCGGGCGACGTCAGGAGCTCGTGAGGACGACGAGTTGCTGGGTGGCCCGGGTCATCGCGACATAGCGGTCGACCGCTCCTTCGACACCCGTGCCGAAGGTCTCCGGGTCGACGAGGACGACCAGGTCGAACTCGAGCCCCTTCGACAACTCCGGTGTCAGTGACCGGACGCGAGGTGTCGCCCGGAACGTGGGATCGCCGATGACACAGGCGATCCCGTCGGCATGCTCGGTGATCCAGGTGTCGAGGATCGCGTCCAGATCCGCGACAGAACCGTGGACGACGGGGACGTCACCGCTGCGGATGGACGTCGGCACATTGGCATCCGGGAGCACGGCTCGGATGGCCGGCTCGGCCTCCGCCATGACCTCTTTCGGCGTGCGGTAGTTGATGCTCAGGGAGGCCACGTCGATACGCTCGAGCCCGATCCGCTCGAGCCGTTCCTTCCATGACTCCGTGAACCCGTGCCTGGCCTGAGCGCGGTCCCCGACGATGGTGAAGCTCCGCGACGGGCAGCGGAGCAGCAGCATCTGCCACTCCGCATCGGTCAGTTCCTGAGCCTCGTCCACGACGATGTGCGCGAACGGACCGGCGAGGGGTTCCTCTGCGGTGCCGGGCAGTGCGGCCTCGTCGATCAGACTGTCCTGCAGGTCCCGCCCGCGCAGCATCGTCACCGCTCCCTCGCCGTCGTCATCGGCCGCGAGCACGTTGTCGATGACGGCGGCCATGCGCTCGCGCTCGGCGGTGACGGAGGCCTCGTGGCGGCGCTTGTGCAGTGACGCCTCCGGGTCGCCGAGTCGCCGCCGGGCCGCGTCCAGGAGCGGCAGATCGGACATCGTCCAGGCCCGGGCGTCCGCGCGCTGCAGCTTCCGGACGTCGTCGGGACCCAGCCAGGGAGCGCACATCCGCAGGTAGGCGGGTACCGACCACAGATCTGCGACGAGGTCGGCCGCTTCGAGCAGAGGCCATGCGCGATTGAGGTTCCCGACCAGCTCCTCGTCGTGCTGCAGCGCCCTCCGGAACAGGTCGGGCGAGACGTCGCCGTCGTGCTTGTCCATGAGGATCGCGACCAGGGCCTCCCAGATCTGGTCGCGCGCTTCGTTGTGCGGAGTACCGGGGTCCGGCGCCTCGAACGCCTCGGCCCAGTCGTCGGCACTCAGCCGGATGTCGGACCAGGGGGTCGTCACCGTCATGCCCTCGGTGGGCGGCGCTTCATAGAACCTCACGGCCGTCTCGATCGCCTTCACCATGCTCGCGGACGACTTCAGCAGGGCCACGGCCGGGTCGGTCTCGGCCGTGGCTCCGGCCCCCTCGGCGACGAGGTCCCGAAGGGTGCAGGTCCGCACCCCCTCCTCTCCGAGGCTGGGCAGGACGTCGGCGACGTAGGCCAGGTACGGCTGGTGCGGACCGACGAACAGCACGCCGCCACGACGGTGACCGAGACGGGGGTCGGAGTAGAGGAGATAGGCGGAGCGGTGCAGCGCGACGACGGTCTTGCCCGTACCAGGACCTCCGTCGACGACGAGCGCGCCACGGGATCCGGCCCGGATGATGGCGTCCTGGTCGGCCTGGATGGTGGCGAGCACGTCTCGCATCCGGGCCGACCGGCTGCCACCCAGGCCGGCGATGAAGGCGGACTGGTCGTCGAGAGCGGCGCGCCGCTGAAGCCCGTCGGCGGTGAACACCTCGTCCCAGTAGTCGCTGATCCGGCCGCGCGTCCAGCGATATCTGCGGCGACTCGCCAGACCCATCGGATTCGCGTGGGTCGCCGCGAAGAACGGCTCGGCGGCCGGGGAGCGCCAGTCGATCAGCAGCCGACGCCCCGTGCTGTCGGTGAGGCCGAGTCGTCCGATGTACATGGGCTCCGCGTCGTCCGCGCCGACGATGTGACCCAGGCACAGGTCCAGGCCGAAGCGACGCAAGGCGCGAAGACGAGCGGTCAACCGGTGGACCTCCGCGTCCCGGTCCATCGCCTGCCGCCCGATGCCGCCGGGCGCCTTGAGTGCGGCGTCGAGGCGGTCGGACAGTTCGGCGATCGCTTGCTCGAGACTCTCCGCGATCGCGGCGAAGTGCCGCTCGTCGCCGGCGATCAGCATCGGGTCGGCCTTGGAGGAGAGGCGGACGGGAAGGTCGAACGCGCTGGTGGTCAGGGGGCTCACGTCAGCGGCTCCGATCCGAGGTCGAGCCTGCGAAGTCCGGCGGCGTGCACACCCCGGGCCCGGCGCCGGAGGCCCGCAACCGCGGCACGGGGCCCGTCACCGACTCGACGTCACCGCACGCTTTATAAACAGACAAAGACCAACGCACTACGTGAATCTCCCATTTCCTCAGGTTCCGGTCTCGGCCTGTGATTGTGCGGTACGACCCGGGCCTTGCCGCAAGCCCCCTGGTGCGCTATACGTTGAGACTGGCGAGGGGTGGGTGCTCTCCTCTGCCGTGAGCGACCGCAGTGGACGGCACGTCCCTCGTGAGACGGCGACTGGCCGGCGGGGCATCCACACAACCGCGGTACGACACGCTCTCAGCCTCCTCGGGCACGGCCGGCCCGAACCCATCGCCGCCATCCATCTCTCCCCCCTCCCGTACACGGTGCGGCACCACGGCACCACGGCGGCACGCTTTCCGGCGGACGCCAACACGGTCACGGGCCACAGGCGTTCGGGAATCTGCCGGTGCGGGGCGCGCGGCAGGGCCGCGCGGGGCGGACCACCAGGCGAGACACTCCTGACACGGCAAGATGCGTGGGCATAGCATCGGTCCCCGCATGAACACGATGACGCTTTGGGACATATCCCTGTGGGGGTTCGCCGCACTGGCCTTCGCCGCGCTGCTCGTCGGCTTCTCCAAAACCGCCGTGAGCGGCGCCAACACGGTCAGCCTGGCCATCTTCGCCGCCGTCCTGCCCGCCCGCGCCTCCACCGGAGTGCTGCTGCCCGTTCTGATCGTCGGCGACGTCCTCGCCGTTCTCACCTACCGGCGGCACGCTCACTGGCCCACCCTGTGGCGCCTGTTCCCGGCGGTGGCCGCGGGCGTCGTCCTCGGCACGCTGTTCCTGGTGTGGGCCGACGACGCGATCGTACGGACGTCGATCGGCGCGATCCTGCTGCTGATGGCGGCGGTCACCATGGGGCGACGCCGCCGCGCCGAACAGGACGAGGAACCGGACTCGGTGACCACGCGCGCCGGACGTGTCAAGGCCCGCTCCTACGGCATCCTCGGCGGCTTCACCACGATGGTGGCGAACGCGGGTGGCCCGGTGATGTCGATGTATCTCCTTTCCGCCGGATTCCGCAAACTCGGCTTCCTCGGCACCTCGGCCTTCTTCTTCCTGATCGTCAACGTCTCCAAGGTGCCGTTCAGCGCGGGCCTCGGTCTGATCGACGGCCGCTCACTGCTGCTGGACGCGGCGCTCGCGGTGTTCGTCGTGCCGGGCGCGTTCATCGGGAAGTGGGCGGTGCACCGGATCAATCAGCGGCTGTTCGAGCAACTGGTGATCGCGGCGACGGTGGTGGGCGGCGTCCAGCTGCTGCTGCGCTGAGCTTCTGTCCGTCGGGCACCGGTCCGACTACCGGAGCAGCGCGGGGAGGTCCGCGAAGGAGTCGAGGACGTGGTCGGGCTCCCCGCTCGCCGCCCGGTGGGTCTCGGGCAGATACTTGCCGGTCCTGACGAGCACGCCGGTGACCCCGGCGTGCTGGGCCGCGAGGACGTCGGACTCGATGTCGTCGCCGACCATGAGTGCCTGACCGGCGCTCACTCCGAGATGGGCCAGCGCCGCCTCGAAGAACGCGGGCGACGGCTTGCCGGTCACCACGGCCTTGGTGTGTGCGGCTTGCTCCAGGCCCAGCAGGAACGCCCCCGAGTCGAGCTGCAGCCCCCGGTCCGTGCGCCAGTACAGGTTGCGGTGCATGGCGACCAGCCGCGCACCTCTTTGAAGGTGTCCGAAGGCGCGGTTGAGTGCCGTGTAGTCGAACTCGGGCCCGGCACCTCCGAGAATCACGACGTCCGGGACGGTGTCCGCGTCGTCGGCGAAGGAGACGCCGACGAGATCCTCGCGGATGTCACCGCTGTTGAGCAGTGTGCAGTGTGCGCCCGGCAGATGGTCCGCGAGATACGCGGCCGTGACCGCGGGCGCGGTCAGGATGTCCTCGGCCGCCACGGGAAAGCCGGCGGCGGAGAGGGTCCCGGCGATCGACGCGCGTGTGCGGGAGGTCGTGTTGGTGAGCAGGGCGACGGCGAGGCCGGAGTCGCGGATCTCTCGCAGCGCCTCGACCGCGCCCGCCAGCGGCTGCCAGGAGACGGTGAGGACCCCGTCGATGTCGATGAGAAGGGCACGCACTGAGTCCATGGCAGGACGATAACGAGCGCGGTGCCCACCCGCCTTGCGGCGTGCGGGACGCGACATGACCGCACTGCCGCCCTGGCCGACCGCGTATACCGGCCGGAGCAGGGACGGCGGGCTGCGCCTACCCTCTGCACTATGTCCCCGCACGTCCTGATCCTCGGCGGCACCGCAGAGGCACGCGAACTCGCCGCTTCGCTCGTCACCCGGCCCGGAGTGCGGGTGACCACCTCCCTGGCCGGGCGGGTCTCCCGGCCCGGCGCGCTCGACGGCGAGGTCCGCGTCGGGACTTTCGGCGGTGCCGAAGGACTCGCCGCCTGGCTCCGCGCGCACCAGGTGGACGCCCTGGTCGATGCCACGCACCCCTTCGCCGCGGGCATCACCGCGAACGCGGCGCGGGCAGCGGCGGCCACCGGAGTCCCCGCCGTGGTGCTGCGCAGGCCCGGCTGGAGCGCTGGCCACGGTGACCGCTGGCACGAAGCGGCCTCGCTCGACGCCGCGGCGGCCCTGCTTCCGCCGCTCGGCCGACGGGTGTTCCTCACCACCGGCCGGCTGGGGCTCGCGGCCTTCGTGGACCTGGCGGACCTCCATTTCGTCGTGCGGTCGGTGGAACCGCCCGAGCCGCCCGTGCCGCCGGACGCCGAGGTGGTACTGGCCCGCGGGCCGTTCACGGTCGAGGACGAGACAGCGTTGCTCGTCGGCCACCACATCGATGTGCTCGTGACGAAGGACAGCGGGGGAGCGGCGACAGCGGCCAAACTCTCGGCCGCACGGGATCTCGGGCTCCCCGTGGTCGTGGTCCGGCGTCCGCCTCTCCCCTACGGCGTGACGGCAGTACCCGATGTCTTCGCGGTCCTGACACTGCTGGGGCTCAGCCCGGGATGACGGAGGCGCGGACCCGGTCGACGGCGCGCAGCACCTCGTCGCGATGCTTGGCGCACGCGACCCACGCCGGCAGTCGCGCAACAAGCGTCATCTTCTGTCCCGTGTCATACGATGCGCCGGCAGCGCGGGCACGTCACCAGGATCGCGTCGAGGAAGTCGCACGGAGTGCTGCGGGGATCGCGGAAGCGGATCGGGGGGACATCGTACGAGTCTGACCGTGGCCGGGGGCGCGCGGCACGCGGATTTCGACCGGGTGCGCGCACGCGACAGGAGCCTTAAGGCCCGTGCCGGACGCGCCGGCGTGGCGCGGGCCGAGCCGTGTCCCGCGTGCAGGATCGCTCCGCCTAGATGATCTATTCCAAGGGGTCAGTGGTCATAGGCGGTCAGTGAGCGCAGGACGAGCTGGCCGGTGTGGTCGTTGTGCCAGATCGCGGCGGTCAGCGCGAGGATGCGCTGCATGACGCGGGCGATCACGCCGTCCGGTGTGCGGCCTCGGTGCTGTTCGAGGTTGAGCTGGCCCTTGAAGGTCTCGTTGACCGACTCGATGACCTGCCGCAACGGTTTGAACAGCGGGGCGCCGGGCCGTTCCGGCTCGCCCTTGCGGGTCGGCCGCAGCAGCCGGATGTGCTGCTCGGCCAATTGGTGTTCGAAGTCGCAGCCGAAGTAGTTCTTGTCG
Organism: Streptomyces chiangmaiensis; assembly: GCF_036281785.1. NCBI lineage: Bacteria > Bacillati > Actinomycetota > Actinomycetes > Kitasatosporales > Streptomycetaceae > Streptomyces > Streptomyces chiangmaiensis. Next base: position 15,838 of record NZ_JAYWVC010000179.1, read on the forward strand.
CCGATCAGCGTCTGTCCGGGCCGGGCGGCGACGAGGTGCGGTTCGGCGGCGAGCAGGTCCAGCAGCGTCTCGCGTTCGTCGGCCTTGGCCCCGGTCAGGGTGAAGGCGATCGGCAGGCCCTGCAGGGTGCACACCAGGTGCAGGCGCAGGCCCCAGAAGAAGCGGCTGTGGCTGGCGCAGTACCCGTACTCCGCCCATCCGGCCAGGTCGGAGCGT